>NZ_MJWQ01000014.1:0-81689 GCF_001762325.1 Campylobacter sp. BCW_6871
AAAAGGTAAGCTACTAAGAGCGAATGGTGGATGCCTTGACTGGTAAAGGCGATGAAGGACGTACTAGACTGCGATAAGCTACGGGGAGCTGTCAAGAAGCTTTGATCCGTAGATTTCCGAATGGGGCAACCCAATGTATAGAGATATACATTACCTATATAGGAGCGAACGAGGGGAATTGAAACATCTTAGTACCCTCAGGAAAAGAAATCAATAGAGATTGCGTCAGTAGCGGCGAGCGAAAGCGCAAGAGGGCAAACCCAGTGCTTGCACTGGGGGTTGTAGGACTGCAATGTGCAAGAGCTGAGTTTAGCAGAACATTCTGGAAAGTATAGCCATAGAGGGTGATAGTCCCGTATGCGAAAAACAAAGCTTAGCTAGCAGTATCCTGAGTAGGGCGGGACACGAGGAATCCTGTCTGAATCCGGGTCGACCACGATCCAACCCTAAATACTAATACCAGATCGATAGTGCACAAGTACCGTGAGGGAAAGGTGAAAAGAACTGAGGTGATCAGAGTGAAATAGAACCTGAAACCATTTGCTTACAATCATTCAGAGCACTATGTAGCAATACAGTGTGATGGACTGCCTTTTGCATAATGAGCCTGCGAGTTGTGGTGTCTGGCAAGGTTAAGCAAACGCGAAGCCGTAGCGAAAGCGAGTCTGAATAGGGCGCTTAGTCAGATGCTGCAGACCCGAAACGAAGTGATCTATCCATGAGCAAGTTGAAGCTAGTGTAAGAACTAGTGGAGGACTGAACCCATAGGCGTTGAAAAGCCCCGGGATGACTTGTGGATAGGGGTGAAAGGCCAATCAAACTTCGTGATAGCTGGTTCTCTCCGAAATATATTTAGGTATAGCGTTGTGTCGTAATATAAGGGGGTAGAGCACTGAATGGGCTAGGGCATACACCAATGTACCAAACCCTATCAAACTCCGAATACCTTATATGTAATCACAGCAGTCAGGCGGCGAGTGATAAAATCCGTCGTCAAGAGGGAAACAACCCAGACTACCAGCTAAGGTCCCTAAATCTTACTTAAGTGGAAAACGATGTGAAGTTACTTAAACAACCAGGAGGTTGGCTTAGAAGCAGCCATCCTTTAAAGAAAGCGTAATAGCTCACTGGTCTAGTGATTTTGCGCGGAAAATATAACGGGGCTAAAGTAAGTACCGAAGCTGTAGACTTGCACACAACTTAGATTATTTAAGTTTAGAATATGAGAAACTAAGTTATATGTTTTAGTTATATTTTTACTGATTTTTATAGAGTAAAGATAGAAATAAAACTTAGTAAAATCAATAAAAATATTCTTAGGCTAAAGTTAAGTAGTTTAAGTTGTGTGCAAGTGGTAGGAGAGCGTTCTATTTGCGTCGAAGGTATACCGGTAAGGAGTGCTGGAGCGAATAGAAGTGAGCATGCAGGCATGAGTAGCGATAATTAATGTGAGAATCATTAACGCCGTAAACCCAAGGTTTCCTACGCGATGCTCGTCATCGTAGGGTTAGTCGGGTCCTAAGTCGAGTCCGAAAGGGGTAGACGATGGCAAATTGGTTAATATTCCAATACCAACATTAGTGTGCGATGGAAGGACGCTTAGGGCTAAGGGGGCTAGCGGATGGAAGTGCTAGTCTAAGGTCGTAGGAGCTTATACAGGCAAATCCGTATAAGAACACTCCGAGAACTGAAAGGCTTTTTGAAGTCTTCGGATGGATAGAAGAACCCCTGATGCCGTCGAGCCAAGAAAAGTTTCTAAGTTTAGCTAATGTTGCCCGTACCGTAAACCGACACAGGTGGGTGGGATGAGTATTCTAAGGCGCGTGGAAGAACTCTCTTTAAGGAACTCTGCAAAATAGCACCGTATCTTCGGTATAAGGTGTGGTTAGCTTCGTACTAGGATTTACTCCGAAAGCGAAGAAACTTACAACAAAGAGTCCCTCCCGACTGTTTACCAAAAACACAGCACTCTGCTAACTCGTAAGAGGATGTATAGGGTGTGACGCCTGCCCGGTGCTCGAAGGTTAATTGATGGGGTTAGCATTAGCGAAGCTCTTGATCGAAGCCCGAGTAAACGGCGGCCGTAACTATAACGGTCCTAAGGTAGCGAAATTCCTTGTCGGTTAAATACCGACCTGCATGAATGGCGTAACGAGATGGGAGCTGTCTCAAAGAGGGATCCAGTGAAATTGTAGTGGAGGTGAAAATTCCTCCTACCCGCGGCAAGACGGAAAGACCCCGTGGACCTTTACTACAGCTTGACACTGCTACTTGGATAAGAATGTGCAGGATAGGTGGGAGGCTTTGAGTATATGACGCCAGTTGTATATGAGCCGTTGTTGAGATACCACTCTTTCTTATTTGGGTAGCTAACCAGCTTGAGTTATCCTCAAGTGGGACAATGTCTGGTGGGTAGTTTGACTGGGGCGGTCGCCTCCCAAATAATAACGGAGGCTTACAAAGGTTGGCTCAGAACGGTTGGAAATCGTTCGTAGAGTATAAAGGTATAAGCCAGCTTAACTGCAAGACATACAAGTCAAGCAGAGACGAAAGTCGGTCTTAGTGATCCGGTGGTTCTGTGTGGAAGGGCCATCGCTCAAAGGATAAAAGGTACCCCGGGGATAACAGGCTGATCTCCCCCAAGAGCTCACATCGACGGGGAGGTTTGGCACCTCGATGTCGGCTCATCGCATCCTGGGGCTGGAGCAGGTCCCAAGGGTATGGCTGTTCGCCATTTAAAGCGGTACGCGAGCTGGGTTCAGAACGTCGTGAGACAGTTCGGTCCCTATCTGCCGTGGGCGTAAGAAGATTGAAGAGATTTGACCCTAGTACGAGAGGACCGGGTTGAACAAACCACTGGTGTAGCTGTTGTTCTGCCAAGAGCATCGCAGCGTAGCTAAGTTTGGAAAGGATAAACGCTGAAAGCATCTAAGCGTGAAGCCAACTCTAAGATGAATCTTCTCTAAGCTCTCTAGAAGACTACTAGTTTGATAGGCTGGGTGTGTAATGGATGAAAGTCCTTTAGCTGACCAGTACTAATAGAGCGTTTGGCTTATCTTTAATAAAGCATCACTTCCTTGTTAAGGTTTTTAGAAGACTTTGAATATAGATAATATTTAGAGTTTAATAGAAATCTTTCAAGTAGAGTTTGTATTAGAACTTGCTCTTAACATTGTTTTTTAAGTATTCTATATAAAAACTTATCAAAGATAAAAGATAAGTAAAGAAGAAAGAGAATAAAGAAAAAAGTAAAGGAATAAAAGATTAAGTTTTATTCTTAAATTCAATCTTTCAAAGAATATTTAAATAACAATGTCCGTGATTATACAGATGTGGAAACGCCTTGCTCCATCCCGAACCAAGAAGCTAAGCACATCGTGGGTGATGATACTACGCCTTACTGGCAGGGGGAAAGTAGCTCATTGCGGACTTGTTAATTCTGCTTAACTTGCCTATAAAATTAATAATCAGTTTTTTTAGTTTGTAATTAAAAATTTATTTACATGTAAAATTGTATAAAATTTGGAAAGTGATACATGGAAAAATTTATTGAAAGGTTGCTTGAAGAAGATATTAAATTTGAAAAAGATGTGAATAATGGTTTGAGTGATATAAATATATTTGATGCTTTGAATATTGAAACAAAAGAAAATTATCATTCTAAATTTATAGCTTATTTAATTGATATAAATAAGGATCATTATCAAAAAAATTTTGCAAAGGTATTTTTAGAAAAACTTGGTAAGAGTTTAGTAAATACGAAATTTGAAAATTTAAACATAGAAGATATAAAAAGCGTAGAAACAGAAGCCTGCATAAAAGATAATAGAAGGATAGATATTTTAATAACATTAAGTGATAAAAGATATATTATAATAGAAAATAAAATTTATGCAAAAGATCAAAAAAATCAATTGAAAGATTATATTAATTTTGTAAGAAAAAATATCAAAAATATAAAAGATTGTTATAAAAACATATTGACTATATATTTGCATCAAGATGAGTGTGCTAGTCCTAGTGATTATAGTTTGGGAAATTTTACAATAAAGACAAATTTGATTAAAGATAAAAATGAAAATAATGTTAGCTATTATTTGAAGATGGATTATATATGGATTAAGGAATGGATTGATGAGTGTATAAAAATATATGAAGAAAAATCAACCAAAGATCAAAAATTTATTCTTGATATACAAAACATTATTTTTACTCTAAATCAATACAAAAGTATTTTACAATGGTATATGACAGATGAGTATACTCAAAGAGATGATGTACTAGAATTTATTTTTCAAAACAATATAAAAATGCAAAATTTAAAAAATGCGATGATTTTATATAGATATAACAAAAACAAATCAGAGCTTAAAAATTTAAATGAAGAAAACTATAAGAAAGCTAAAGATATTATCCAGCATAAATGGAGCAACATCTGCGAATATATAATAGAAGAATTTTTTGATAGTTTTGAACACAAGGAAATTAAAATAGGTGATATAACTTTTATCGGCAATAAAATAGAAGAAAATCGTGTTAATCATGGTGTGTTTATATTTTATCCTATTGATTATAAGAATGAAAGCATATATCCATGTATATATATTTATTTTAAAAAAAAATACTATGATATTATTGGTTTGACATTTGAAATTTCAAATGATGATGAAGAAGATATAGAAAATGAAAAATATAAAGAATGTTTAAAATTATTTAAAGATGTAAAAGAAGAAAATGTTAGAAAATATCAAAATCACTATTATTGTGATAAATTAATAAACAATGAAAAATTAGAAGGAGAATACGCTTTTATTTATTGGTTGATTGAAAATCAAAATTCTAAAAAAGATTTTATTCAAATTTTAAATGATTTTTTTATTAAAAAACCTATACAGGAAGCATATAAAGGTATTAATGATATATTAAATTCTTAAAAAATTTTATATAAAAGTAAAATTTGATAAAATACAAAATATTTTTTATAAAGGTTAAAAATGCATTTCACTTTGCTAAATGAAAAAGATTTTTTCAACCCATACTACCGCAAAAAGCAAATCATGCAAAATGAATTTGATATATTTAACAAGGCTTTAATGCAATATCTAGAAAGACTTGAAAGTTCGCAAAGTGAAAATGAAGATTATCTTGTAGCTAATGCACTTAGTCCATTTTTAACCATGTTAAATTTCAAAACCCACATCAAAACCAAGCAAAAAGGCAAAAGTGAGATTGACTTATCCATCTCTAAAGATGAGTTTAGTAAAGACTTAGAAGTTCTTATTGAGGCTAAAAAGCCAAATTCAAAAGAATTTATCACTCATACAAAAGTAAATTCTAAAGCCTTACACGAGACTATTTTATATTATTTTAGAAATAGAGAGTATAGTTTTAGCTTAAAATTTATTATCATCACAGATTTTTATAAATTTTACATTTTTAAAATTAGTGAGTTTGAAGAGCTTTTTTATAAAAATCCAAGTTTTAAAAAACTTTTTGAAGAATTTTATAATCCAAATTCACTTTTCAAAGGTAATACTGAAGAATTCTATAAAGAAGTAGCCAAACTCATAGAAAATTCCAAAGAAAACTTAAAAGGCTTTTTGATTGACTTGACGTTTTTAAAAGACAAACAAAAATCAAATTTTAAAAACCTAGCAAGTATTTATAAAACTTTTCATAGAGACTTTTTGCTAAGTGAGTTTAACCCCAACGATGCAAATTCACTCAACAACGCTTTTTACAAAGAGCTTTTATATATCTTAGGGCTTTGTGAGAGCAAACAAAACTCAAAACTCATCATCGCAAAAAGTGAAGAAAGCAAAGAAGAGCAAGGCACTTTCTACACCGCTATAAATTCTAAGCTTAAAGAAGAAAATTTTGAAACCATCTTAAAACTTTTGATCTTATGGCTTAATCGCATTTTGTTTTTAAAGCTTATAGAGTCAAATTTGGTGCGTTTTAATGATGATAAAAATTTGAAATTTTTAAATTTCAAAAAAATCCCTGATTTTGACAAGCTTAGCGAACTTTTCTTTGAAGTTTTAGCCAAAGAAAAAAGCACAAGAAAGAAAAGCGAATTTGCTTATCTGCCTTATCTAAATTCTTCTTTGTTTGAAAAACAAAGCATAGAAAACACACTTGAAATTTCAAGCTTAAGCAATGACTTAAAGCTTTTTTACTATAAAAACACTGTGCTAAAAGATGATAAATGTAAAGCTAAAAAAGGACAAGTGGGGCTTTTAGAATACTTGTTTGAATTTTTGGATAGCTTTGATTTTGGTAGCGATGATGAGCAAAGCGAAATTTTAAGCCAAAAAGAACTCATAAGTTCAAGTGTTTTAGGAAATGTGTTTGAAAAACTCAATGGCTACAAAGAAGGAAGCTTTTACACGCCAAGCTTTATCACTTCTTATATGTGCAAAGAAAGCATCGCAAAAGTTGTGCTTGATAAATTCAACGCTCAATTTGATCTTGATGCTAAAGATATAAGCGAACTAAGAAAGTCTTTAAGAAAAGAAGACAAAAAAGCACAAAAAGAGCTTTTAAACTCTATAAAAATTTGCGATCCTGCGGTGGGAAGCGGGCAATTTTTTGGTTTCTGCTTTAAATGTTATGTTAAGCATTTATGATGAGCTAAATCTTTTTGATGAAGAGTTTTACCTAGAAGTGCAAAACGATGAAATTCTCATCACGGGTAGAAAAGGTGAGTTTATAGAGTATAAACGCCCAAAAACACCTAAAGATAAAGCCCATCTTATCCAGCAAGAACTTTTTCATACCAAAAAAGACATCATAGAAAACAACCTTTTTGGAGTCGATATCAACCCTAACTCATGCGAGATCACCAAGCTAAGGCTTTGGATAGAGCTTTTAAAACATAGTTTTTATCAAAGCTTTGATGATGGGAATTATCACGATCTTAAAACCCTGCCAAACATCGATATAAACATAAAATGCGGAAATTCTTTGGTATCTTACTTTGAAACAGGCAAAAGCCTAAACCACTATCCTAACATCAAAGAACGTATGGGCAAATACAAACGCATAGTAAAAGACTATAAAGAAGGCTTTTACACGGATAAAAGCCACATCAACCAAGAGATAAAAAATCTCAAAATTTCTTTTAAAAATTTCTGCTTTGCAGATAAATTTAAAAAAGAAATGAAAAGCTTTAACGATAAATGTGAAAAATACTCTAAAAAATACGGAAATTTCTTAGCCGTAGATGATGAAAATTTGAAATTCTTTGTTAGTGCGAATTTGACTCTTTTTGACTTTGATGAAAAAGAAGCCATAAAAGAATTTGCAAATCTTAAAAAAGAATACGACAATATCTTTAACCTAGAAAGCAATCATCCTTTTGAATGGCGTTTTGAATTCCCTGAAATTTTGGACGATGATGGAAATTTCAAAGGCTTTGATCTCATCATCGGCAATCCACCTTATATAAGACAAGAAGAGCTTAAAGAACTCAAGCCCCATTTAGCTAAAAATTATAAGGTTTATAAAGGCACGAGCGATATTTATACTTATTTTTATGAACTAGGATTTAATGTTTTAAAAGATAGTGGAGGGGTATTGAGCTATATCACTTCTAACAAATACACGCGTGCAGGATATGGGGAAGCTTTGCGTGAATTTTTGCTTAAAAATGTTAAGTTTTTAGAATACACTGATTTAAACGGCATAAAAGTTTTTGATAGTGCTACAGTGGATACTTCCATACTTTGTTTTGAAAAATCAAAAAGCAAAGATAATAAATTCAAATACCTTGCTCTAAGCAATGAAATTTTAAAAACTTGTGCTTATGACATTGGCTTATATAAGGACTTTGCAGAATTTTCGCAAAATTCTTTAAGCAAAGAAAGCTTCACTTTTAGCGATGAGAATACTAGTGCTTTAAAGGCCAAGATAGAACGCATAGGAACTCCGCTTAAAGAATGGCAAGGACTTAATATATATCGTGGAATTTTAACAGGCTATAACGAAGCCTTTATCATCACTACTGAAAAAAGAAATGAAATTTTAGCAAATTGCAAAGATGAAGCCGAAAAAGAACTCACCGCCAAACTTATACGCAAAATGCTACGCGGACGCGATATAAAAAGATATAGTTACGAGTGGGCGGGACTTTGGGTGATAGGAACTTTTCCAAGTTTAAAACTCGATATAGAACAATATCCCGCATTAAAACAATATTTATCTCAATTTTTACCACGCATAGAACAAAGCGGAGAAAAAGGTTGTAGAAAGAAAACTAGCAATAAATGGTTTGAAACTCAAGACAATATCGCTTATTATGAAGAATTTGAAAAGGAAAAGATAGTTTGGAATAGAATTTCAAGTGATTTATGCTTTTCTTATGATAATCAAAAGAATTTTATTTTGGATTCTATGTTTTCTATAACTTTTTATTCTAATATAAATTTAAAATATTTAATAGCAAATTTAAATTCTAGTATTTCAAAATTTTGGATAAAAAATAATGCTGCTACATTGGGTGATGGAATTTATGGTGCAAAAATTTATATAGAAAAACTTCCTATACCAAAAATAAATTCTAAAAATCAAAAATTAGTCGATGAGCTTATAAATTTAGTCGATGAAATTTTAAAAGCCAAAGAGCAAAACAAAAACGCAAGCACCCAAGAACTAGAAAATAAAATCAATTCTTTGACTTATAAACTTTACAATCTCACCGAAGATGAGATAAAAATCATTGAAAATAAGGAGCAAAAATGGAAAATTTAACTAAAGAGCAAAAAAAGTTATTTTATAAATTTATTAAAAACATTAAAGATGAAAATTCTTTAAAACAATTAGAGCAATTTCTTGATCTAATCGAAAATAATGCTATACAAAATTCATTGAAAGATATTGCGGAATTTAATTCTGTTTATAAAGGAAACGGCAATAATGAAGAAATGTCTATAAAAGATATGATTGAAGATATAAAAATCGGACAAAAAGATATAGATGAAATTTATTGGAAAATTTTTGATATTCAATCTGATAATAAAAATGAAAGTAGTGCTTTAATCGAGATAGAGAAAGCTAAAGAATATGCAAATAAAATGCAAAATGATTATATGAAATTTTATGATCAAGATCATCAAGGTAATATAACTGAGGGTATTATTTCGAAGTTAAAACAAGCTTGTAATGATATAGAAACAAATAAAGATAAAATAAAAAAATTTGAAGAATTTTATAATGAAATTTTTGTTGGCATTAAAGCAGATGAAAATGGAAAAGGCGGAAAATTATCTCTTAAAGATCGTTTAAATGAACAAAAGACTGAAATAAACAATTTAATTTCTAGTAAAAAACAAGAATTAGAAAATTGTTTAAATGATTATAAAGATAAATTTGAAAATTTGTATAAAGAAAAAAATGATAAAATAGATAAATTATTACCAGGTGCAACTTCTGTAGGATTATCTAAATCTTACAAAAACCAGAAAGAAGAAATCGATAAATCGTTAATGAAATGGAATTGGGTATTTTGGATTTCTATCTCGATTTT
Organism: Campylobacter sp. BCW_6871; assembly: GCF_001762325.1. Lineage (NCBI taxonomy): Bacteria > Pseudomonadati > Campylobacterota > Epsilonproteobacteria > Campylobacterales > Campylobacteraceae > Campylobacter > Campylobacter sp. BCW_6871. The sequence continues at coordinate 9,527 of NZ_MJWQ01000014.1, forward strand.
TATAGGTGGAGCTATATTTTATTTTTATCATTCTTTTGATGAAAAATTTGATTATATTAGTATTTTTAGATATTTTCCATTTTGGATATTTAGTGGATTTTTTATCTTTTATAGTACTAAACAAATAGCTGAATATAAAAGATTGCGTAATGAATATGCCTATAAAGAAGCTTTAAATGATACTTATGTTGGTTATGAACGAGCAGTTGAAAAGAGTGATAATAAAATTTTAAAAGATAAATTATTAGAAATAATGCTTAAAGCTGCAGAATTTAATCCTAGCGATACATTAGAAAAGTCAAAGGGTGAACATCCTTTAAAAAGCATAATGGGAAAATTTAGCAAAAAAGATGAGGTTGGTGAAAGTGAACAATGGTGATAAATTTTTAAATAATATAAAAGAAATTATTTCTAAATGTTGTGGTTTGTCTGACTTTAATATAACAAGTGAGAAACACAATGAAAATAGTTTGATTTTTAAAGTTTATTCAAATGGTACTTTAAATATTAATTTAGATCAATTAATAACTAGACAAGAATTTAATATTTGCTTTGAAAAATGTAGAGTAAAAATTTCGCGTTCAAGCAATACAAAAATTAAAATAAATTCAAGCTTATTCTTTGAATCTTGTTTCTTTGAAGAGATCGACATAAGCAATGTTTGTTTTTCTGGGAAATTTCAAATAAATCAATTTGATAACATTAAAAAACAAGAGGAAATGATAAAAGATATTACATTTAATAATTGTGTATTTTTTAATTTTATTTTAGAAAAAAATAAAATTAAAAATAATATTTATTTTAAACAAAAAACTAAAATAAAAAAAATGTATTTATATGAAAATGAATTTGAAAAATATTTTTTTATAAAAGAATGTCTCATCGGTGACATTAATTTATGGAAAAATAAATTTAAAAATCGATGTTATTTTATAGATTCTATGTTTTTAAAAGTAGATAAATTGAGTAAATTTAATTTTTCTAATGCAAATTTTCAAGATAATGTTTATTTTAATAATACTCATTTTAAAGATTATGTCGACTTTCACGAATGCGAATTTGAAAAAATAGCTTGTTTTTATGGAGTGAAGTTTTATAAAACTCCGAATTTTAGCGCTTGTTATTTTAAAGAACCAAAAGCTGTAAATTTAATCAATGTCGATATAGATAAGCTAGATTTTAAATCAGTGGAGAAATATATAGAAGATAATTATAAAGATGAAAGTTACAAAAACGAAACCAAAGGAATACAAGATAAAAAAGAGTTTTTTAAAATTAAAAATAAACATAAATTAAGATATGCCAAAAATTTAAAAGATTCTTTCAGGGTTATAAAAGATGTTTTAATCACTCAAAATAATACCCTAGAAGCTCAAGAATGGCACAAGCTAGAGCTTTATGCGAAAGAGAAAGAAAATCATATAAATTTAAGCGTCAAAGACAGAGAAAAAAATGCTGATATATTTAAGAATATATTAATATGGTTTAATTGTGTTTTGTTAAATGTGTATAGAAATACTAGCGATCATCATAATGATTTTTTAAAAATTTTAAATTTTACTGTAGGGATGATTGTTTTATATGGGGTGTTTATTTTCTTTTGTCAAGCTTGTATAGAACCTTATAGTAAATTTTTTAACGAATTGAAATCGAGCGTTATCTTTATTATCATCGGTATATTAGTTTTTCTTTGCTGCATCATGTTTTATTTTAATAGAAAAAAAAGCATTTTTGCAAAATCAATATTTTTTATTATTGCTATGGTGTTTATAGTCTTATATCTCGTAACTTATTTTTATAAAACTAATGAATATAAGACAATTTTATATTTAGTAATGTGTTATATATTAAGCATATATATATGTTATTTCTTTTTTAACATTAAAAATATTATTTTTAATATAGTATTTAAATTTATGTTATATTTAGTATTTTTATTCTTTTTGATTAATAGCTCACAACTTATAAACCCTTTTACAGGTGTATTTTCATCAGATAAGCTTTATGAAAGTCAATTTGAAAAAAGTTTAAATGATTTAAATACGAGTGCTATTATAAATCTAGCAAGTATATTGCAGAGTGATTTTAATCTCCATTTAAAAGATCAAAATATTTCTTTTACAGAGTTAAATTCAGCTAAAGCATTGATAGTAGCAAACAAAGAAAATCTTTTAAAATTAAACGATGCGAATTTAAATAGAGCCAAGGAAGTTTTAGGAGAAAAATATACAGAACTTTTAAAGACTATAAATCAAGACAAGATTACAGAAAACACCATAAAATCTACTAGTGTTTTATATGGCATTATCCTTTTGCTTTGTATTTTCTCACTCCAAAAAACCGCACGAAAAAATTCCATAGTGCCAAGCTAAGCTTTAAAGCTTAGCTTGAAATTTTATCATCAGTCCTTTAAGTAGTATTCTATAGTAGAAACCACTCTTATGGTTTTGATATAAGGGGTGTTTTTATCCCTGTTGCTGATGCTAAATTGTCCTTGATAAGCCTTTTTTATCTTGCCTAGATGGCTGTTTGAGTCTTGTGCGAATTTTATTGCTGCGTTTCTAGCATTGAGCGTTGCTTCTTCTATCATTTGTGGTTTTATCTCATTTAGCTTGGTGTAAAGGTATTCTATATCATAATTATCGATTTTTGTTACTATGCCAAATTTTGCAAGACTTGAAATGTTTTCTAGTATGCTTTTTCCAAGCTTTACATTTTGAGTATAGATGAGTAAATTCGCAGTGCCTATGTATCGGTATGCAGCTTGAGTGTCGTTGCTATAAGGATCACTTAAACGATCTATGATATTTGGCGAGTTGTAGTTGATCTCATCCTCTTTTACGCCTTGTTCTTTTAAAAATTTGATGATATTTTCTTTATCTTGTTCTAGTTCTTCGTATAAATTTGTAAGATTGTTGTTTGATCTTGTGAATTTTATAGGAAGTATCAAAGTATCCGCTTCGACTTCTTTTTGACTTAAACCCTTTACGCTTACACTTCTTTCAAGTGTTTTAAAATCGCTTAAAGCCTTGTTAAATCCAAAAGCTAGAATCAAACTTGCTAAAACTATGGCTAAAGCCATAAAGATATTATTTGTTTTCATTTTTTCTCCTTTATTTTGATTAGAAAATATATCATATTTGCAACCAATACGCAAGCACACATTACAAAAGCAAGGATTATCGGCGTATTTGCGTTAATAGCCCCAACCACAAAAGAAATAAGCCCTGCAAAACCAAATTGCACCGTTCCAAGCACCGCAGAAGCAGTTCCGCTATGTTCTTTAAACCTTGCCATAGCCAAAGTCGTGGTATTGGGTGCGATGAAACCAAGCATAGCGATACTTGTAAAAATACTAAGTTCAAAAAGCAAGAAATTTGGATGAAAAAAGGCATTTGCAAGTAAAATCACAGTCGATATAAACATTATCATCAAAGCTTTTGCCAAAATTTTTTCGCTTTCGTATTTTAAAACCAATCTTGCATTGATATTTGCACAGATGACAAAACCTAAAGCATTTGCCCCAAAAAGCAAAGCAAATTTTTGCTCACTTAAGCTAAAAAACTGCGTAAAAACAAAGCTTGATCCTGTGATATAAGCAAACATCGCCGCCAAAGCAAAAGAAGCACATAGTATATAAACTAAAAAGCGTTTATCGCTTAAAACAAATTTGTAGCTTTTCATCGCTTCATGATGGGAAAATTTTTTGTTTTTAAGATGAGGTGCGGACTCTTTTAAACCAAAAAGTATCATCAAAAAAAGTAAAATTCCTAAAGCAAACAAAGTCGCAAAAATACTATGCCATGAAAAATACTCTAGCAAAATTCCCCCAAAAGTTGGCGAAAGCATAGGAGCAAGAGAACTAAAAACCATCATCAAAGCAAAAATCCCTGCAGCTTCTTTGATCTCAAACAAGTCATTGACAATAGCCCTTGCGATAACCACACCTGCACAACCCCCAAGTGCTTCAAAAAATCTCAAAGCGATAAAAGCATAAATATCATCGATAATCACACAAAACAAACTCGAAACGATGAAGAAAAATATCCCCACCAAAGCTGGAATTTTACGCCCAAAAATATCACTTAAAGGCCCATATATAAGCTGTCCTAAAGCAAAAGCGATAAAAAAACTTGCGATACTAAGTTGGGTTAAAAAAGAATTAGTTTGAAAACTTTGCTCCACATGAGAAAGTGCAGGCAAATACATATCTGTAGAAAGTGGTGCTATGCTTGACATCAAAGCAAGGATAACGATGAGTTTAAATTTAGCAAAGCCGTGAATTTTGGTGTGTTTTTGCATTTGTAATCCTAATTATTCTAAAAGAATGATTTTAACAAGTCAATCTTAGAATAATCTTTGTTTTTCTATGTTAAATTTAGGGAAAAATTCTAAGGAAATTTTTATGCTAAATTTAAACCAAAATGAACAAATCAAATGCCCAAGTTGTGGAAGTTTTATCGATATCAGCGCTGCTTTATATGCTCAAATTTTAGATAAAGCTAAGCAAGAAATGCTAAAACAAAAAAAAGAATTTGATGATGAGGTAAATGCTAAAAGAGCTGAATACACCAAAGCTTTAAATGATTTAAAAACTCAAAAGATAGAACAAGAAAAACTTATAAGCGAGCAAGTAAGCCAAAAGCTTCTTTTAGAAAAGCAAAAATTTGAACAAGAACTTCTTACACAAAAGCAAAATTTCCAAAAAGAATTCAGCGAGAAATTTAACAAAGAGCATGAAAATGAAATGAAAATCATGCAAGAAGAACTAGAGAAAAAAAGCAAAGAACTTAGCGAGTTTTTAAGCATAAAGGCTGAAAATGAAAGACTTAAAAGAGAACAAAAAGAAAATGAAGAAAGATTGAAATTTCAAGCTAAAGAAGAGGCTTTTAAAGAATTTAAAGAACAAGAAAACAAAAATTTGGAATTTGAAAGAGAAAAAATGCGTCTTGAATTTCAAAAAAGCACTCAAGAGCAAGATCTTAAATACAAAGAACTAGAAACGAATTTTAAAAGCGTAGCTCAAAAGCTAGAAGACGCACAACGCAGGATAGAACAAGGCTCACAGCAACTCCAAGGCGAAGCAGCTGAACTACTCATAGAAGAATATATACAAAGTGAGTATTTAAGTGATGAAGTAAAAGAAGTGCCAAAGGGCGTAAATGGAGCTGATTGTCTGCATATAGTAAAGGATAATTTTGGAAATATTTGTGGAAGTATTTTGTATGAGAGCAAACGCACTAAAGAATTTAATAAAGAATGGCTGGATAAGCTTAAACTAGATAGCATAGCTGCAAAAAGTGATATAGCGGTTTTGATCACAAAAACTATGCCAAAAGATAAAGAAAAAACGCATTTTAAAGAAGGAATTTTGATCTGTACTTTTAATGAATTCAAAGGTGTTTTAGCAGTGCTTAGAGAAAGCATTATAAACGCTTACAAACTCAAAAATGCCTTGCAAAACAAAGATGAAAAAAATCACATTTTATACGAATACTTAAATTCTAAGGAATTTAACACGCAAATCACTTTTATACTCAAAACTTACCAAAATATGAAAGAAGAGTTAGAAGCTGAAAAAAGGGCTTTACAAAATATATGGAAAAAAAGAGAAAGAGCTATAGAAAATCTAAGTTTTAATTCCACTGCCATAGTGAGTTCTTTAAATGCGATATTTAGCGATTTACAAGGTGGAAATTTGATAGGCGAAGAAGGGATTAAAAGTCTTGAAAATTTAGCCAAAGATGAGGATTAATTTTGGGCTTAGCCCAAAATTAATCATTCTCCTGGGAAGTGATTTGGATTTTTCCAAGGTCCGTATTTTACTTTTATGTATTCTTTAGGGTCTAAATTTTGTTGCGGTGAGGCAAAATACTCAGGTTTTAATGATGGGGATTTGCTATAAGCTGTATCAAGTCCTGCACGATTTTCTGTAGTGGTTATAGGCATTCTTACAAAACCTGTATTGACATAAGCTGCTATATCTAGTGCATCTTCATCGCTTAATATAGGATTATCTGCACTCGCACCAAAAGGCATGGCTGATTTTAAAAATCTTGCTAAAAATGGTATCATAGCCATGTGTCCACCATCAGGATAGATAAGTAAAGATGGATATAAATGTCCGCTACCTTGTTCGTAATTATCATTTTTTACCCCAAGTCCTCTTTCGCCATGGCAAGCAACGCAATTTTCTTCAAAGAGTTTTTTTCCACGCACAGGGTCAGCTGGGCGATTTGGAAAATTCATCTTAGCGAAAAAATCTCCTTCAAGCTTTACGCCGTCTTTGATACCGTAAGCTTCTTTTAGCCATTTAAAATAAGCTAAAATTGCTTTCATTTCTTTAGAATCATTAGGAAATCTATGAGAGTCAGTTCCGCCCATTCCGCGAATTCTATCTTCAACAGAGATGATTTTCATCGTTTCTATATCAAGTCTTGGATAATTGTTTAGGACATTTAAAAATGGAATAACATATTTTTTTGTCCCTGGTAAACCATTGCCGTCATTGTCCATGTGACAGGAAATACAGTTTACTTCGTTGCTTGTCTTTTTTAGCTTGCTATAGGGTCCTAGAGTACTTTCTGTCTTGCTTAAAAGCTCTATGCCATAACGGATTAAATCCCCTTGCTTGCCTTTTGGAACATCATTGATGCTTAAATTTTTATTTGGCCATTCTTGCACAGGTCTTTTGGAAAGTTCCTTAAAATACTCTACTCCTTCCTTGTCGCTTAATTCTTCTCCTACTTTGTAATCACTCACGCTTTTAGCACTAAGACTCAAACTAAGACATAAACCAAGCAATAAAATGTGTTTTTTCATGATTTTCCTCCTTTTTATTTGCAGTTCAAATTGATTTTAGTGTATTTTTTCTTAAATATTAAGCATAATAAGAATAATTTAAATAAAATTAAATTTTAAAGTGTTACTAAAAGTAATATATTTTTAAAGTATATAATTAATATTTATTAAAATTTTATGATATTAACTTTATGTTAATTATTTAAATAGTTTGTTTTTTATAGAGTTTAGATTTTCTTCTAAATTTTTGAAATTGTTTTCTAAATCTTTTTTTATATCTATAAAGAAAGGATTGCTTAAAGTAGCGATAAGATAATGATTTTCTTTAGAAAAGATATGATTTAAAGTGAAATTTTTATCTTTAAGTTTGATATAAATTTGGTCTTCGTTTTCAAAGCTAGGATTTTTGTTTGCACTTAAAATTTCGAGTAAAATTCCGCAAAAAAAGCGTTTGTTTTCGTCCAAAAACTGAATATCATAAATTTTAAAATCCTTAAATTCAAAGCAGTTTTGACTTTTAAATTCTTTCAAATCCTTTGTAAGTCCTAGTTTTAAAAAGTCTTTTTGGCTTAAACTTTGCTTTTTAAATTTCGCCCCAAAACGACGCAAAAACAAATTTAAAGCATCAATTTGTAATTCTTTTTGTGCGAGTTTTAGTTTTTTGGCTGTAAAACGAAAGAAAAAAACACCTACAAAAACAGCTAAAATTACTGCGATTAAGGCATCTCTTATAAAAACAAAGGCTAAAAAACCTACAAGTAAGGCTTCGATAATGCTTAGGAATTTTAAGATTCCTAAGCGTTTAAGTATATAAAGTCTATTATTTTCTAAGCTTTTTAAATCCATTAAGATTTTGCTTTTTCCATTCTTTTTCTTTGAGTTGGATCAAGATAGCGTTTGCGAACACGCACATTTACAGGCGTAACTTCTACAAGTTCATCTTCTTCTATCCACTCTAAAGCTCTTTCAAGGCTTAATTTTCTAGGTGGTACAAGTTTGATTGCATCATCGCTTCCACTCGCTCTTACATTGGTAAGATTCTTTCCTTTGATAGGATTAACATCTAAATCATTTGGACGAGAGTGCTCACCTATAATCATACCAGTATAAACTTTAGTTTGAGGCTCTATGAAAAGCACTCCACGCTCTTGAAGGTTAAACAAAGAATACCCCAAAGCCACGCCATTTTCCATAGAAATTAACGCTCCATTGTTACGCTTTTCAACCGCACCACTAAAAGGACGGAATTCTAAAAAACTATGATTCATCACGCCTTCGCCTTTAGTATCGGTTAAAAACTGGCTTCTAAAACCTATAAGTCCGCGTGCTGGAATTTCAAACTCAAGTCTTGTTTGTCCATCGCCTGTTGGTGCCATAGTTTTCATTTCAGCTTTTCTTTTGCCAAGTTTTTCTATTACCGCACCACTAAATTCCTCAGGTACATCGATAACTAAATGTTCAAAAGGTTCTGTTTTAACCCCATCTTCAACCTTTACGATAACTTCAGGTCTTCCCATGCAAAACTCAAAACCTTCACGACGCATATTTTCAGCTAAAATAGTGATTTGAAGTTCACCCCTACCGCTTACTTTAAATTTACCTTCGCCTGTGCTTTCGTATTTCATAGCGATATTAGTTTTCATTTCAGCTTCTAAGCGTTCAGCGATTTTATTTGAAGTTACATGTTTTCCTTCAGTTCCTGCTAATGGGCCATCATTTACAGAAAATACTATACTTAAAGTCGGCTCTTCAATGTGCAAAGGATCAAGTGGCATAGGATTGTTTGGATCTACAACGCTATCACCCACATCTAAAGCTTCAAAACCTGCTATAGCTACGATATCTCCACTTCCTGCTTCTTCAATATCCATTTTTTCTAAGCCCATAAAGCCAATGAGTTTTGAAATTCTACCATTTACTTTGGTGCCATCAGCTTTTGCAAGCATTACGCTTTGGTTTTTCTTCACAACCCCATTGAAAATTCTAGCAATGCCTATTTTACCTACAAAATTATCATACCCTAAAGTGAAAACTTGAAGTTGTAAAGGATTGTCATTTGTGCCACTTGGTGCTGGAACGCGTTCAAGTATGGTTTTAAAAAGTGGCTCCATATTATCACTTTCATCGTTTAGATCAAGCTTAGCATAACCATTTTTTGCTGCAGCATAAACTATGGCAAAGTCAAGTTGCTCATCGTTTGCATCTAGGGCTACAAAAAGATCAAAAATTTCATTGATCACTCTTTCAGGATCAGCAGCTGGTTTGTCGATTTTGTTGATTACAACTATAGGTTTAAGCCCTAAAGATAAAGCTTTTTTAACCACGAATTTAGTTTGTGGCATAACGCCTTCTTGAGCATCCACCAAAAGCAAAACTCCATCAATCATTTTTAAAACGCGTTCTACTTCTCCGCCAAAATCAGCATGCCCTGGAGTATCTATGATGTTGATTTTTGTACCTTTGTAATTGATCGCTGTGTTTTTTGAAAGTATGGTAATGCCACGTTCTTTTTCTATATCGTTGCTATCCATAACGCGTTCTGAAATTTGTTCTCTTTCGCTAAAGGTGCCTGATTGTTTTAATAATTCATCTACCATAGTGGTTTTACCATGGTCAACGTGAGCTATAACTGCTATATTTCTAATGTTTTCCAAATTTTCTTCTCCAAAGCTAAATTTTTAAAAGCTTAGATTATACAAAAATTTAACTTAAACTACAAAGTATCAAAACTTGGAACACTTCTTGCTTCAAAAACTTATGAAATTAAAATTTTAAAAAGGAAGTTAAAATGTCAAAACCATTAAATGAAGAGATTTTTGTTGAATTTAAAAGTGATTTAGCTGAGAGAAAAAATGAAGTTTTGCTTCAAGTTTTAGAAGTTTTAGAAACTTTTAGATCAGATAAAAACGAAAAAATGGCAAGAATTTCAAGCGAGCTTACAGAAATTTTAGAAAATGAAGAAAATTTAGAGAAAATTTTAAATGCTAAAAATTTAGAAGAGCTTTTAAATATCTTAACTGCTTTAAATGAAGATAAGATGATTAAAGTATATGAAGATTCTTATTTGAAAGAAAAATTTCCTAATGTAATGGTAGATAAATTTTTAAAATAATTTTTTTTGAAGGAAAAGTGATGTCAAATTTAGCTCCGCAAAATGATGTTTTAAATCTTACGCCGAGTAAAACTTCTACTACTAGCAGTTCTTTTAGTAAAACCAGTAAAAATAAAGAACATGAAAGTAGCGATAGCAAAAATTCAACTAAAGATGATACGGAGAGTTTTTTAAATTCTTTGCTTAATTCTATCGATGAAACCAATGAATTTTTACCTGATCATATGAAGATCAGCCAAAAAGAAGTTGTTAATGAAGCGATGAATAGACTTCAAAAAGGAGCTTTTGATGAGAGTGATAAGATAAGCATTTTCGAATCTGCTTCTTTTATGCAAATTCTTTCTTTGTTGGATAAGCTAAAAACAGATACAGCAGATGTTAAACTGGCAAATCTTTCTACTCAACTTTCAAGTCTTATCAAAACAGAGGCTAATTTTAATGCTTTAAAAGGCGCATCAAATCTTAGTGAGCTTTTGGATATAGCTAAAGATCTGGGCTTAAATGTAAAAAATATTAAAGTAGATCGTCTTCTTGATCTTAAAGCAACTTTTCCAAATTTAGATAAGGCTGATTTTTTTAAAGGTGCTGTGGATAATGTTTTTAAAGAAATCATCAATAATAAAATTTCCAATATGAGTAAAAATTTAAATCACAATTTACAAAATACAACTCATACTACAAGCACTCATTCTACGCAAAAAGCAAATTCTAAAGATAGCGGTTCTTTGCTTTCTCAAACTTTAAAAAATTTAGATTCCATGCTTTCATCCAAAGAAAGCAAACACGAAAAAAATGATAAAGTTAAATCAAAAATAGAAGAAGATACCACAGATGTTAAAAATACTTTAAAAAATATCAAAAATGATGAGTTTGCAAAAAATTTAACAGAAGAGTTAAATATAAAAGATAAAAAAAACCAAGATAATTTAAATAAAGATAACACAAAAGATGCAAAAAATAATGAGCAAATAAAAAAAGATGAAAAAGAATTAAACAACCTAAATAAAGAAAGCAAAGACTTAAACAAAGATTTTAATAAAGAGTTAAATAAAAATCAAGAAAAAAACAATTTAAATCAAGAGAATATACAAGATCAAAATAAAAATTTAAAGAGCAATAATCAAAATTTAAATCTTGATAAAAATTCAAATCAAGAAATTGTCAAAGATGCTCAGAATTTAGTTTCAAATTTAACACAAAAAGATTTTAGTTTAAATAAAGAGCCTAAAAACAACAACAAAGAAAATAAAGATATAAAACAGAATTTCTTTGATCAAAAATTAAATTTTGAAAATTTAAATAAAACTCAAGCAGTTCAAAACAAAGAGAATAATGCTAATTTTAACAACAATACCAATAAAGAAACTTTTACTCAAGAGCAAACAAAAACGCACAGTGAAAATGTAGATAAAAATAATTTAGATGACTTAAATTCTTTAGTCAAAGATTTAAGTAAAGTAACACAAAACAATGCTCGCAATATCACGCCTAAAGAGACTTTGCAGTATTTTTCACAAGATTTAAAAGAGGCTGTAGATCAATATAAAGCACCTATCACTAAGCTCAGTATCACTCTAAATCCTAATAATCTTGGAGAAGTGGAAGTAACTTTGATACAAAGAGGTAATAACCTTCATATCAATTTCAACTCCAATACCAATGCAATGAATTTGTTTATCCAAAATCAAGTCGAGTTTAAAAATTCTCTTGTAAATATGGGATTTACTGGACTTGAAATGAATTTTAGTGATCAAGGTAAAAGAGAGCAAAATCAAAATCAAGGAAAAAATCGTAGTGGATATGGTTTTAAAGATGCTTTAGATGGAAAAAATGAAAGTGAAAAAGTCAATCTAGAGCTTGTTTTAGCGAAGTATTTCTAAGTTGGAACACTTATTGCTTTTAATTAAAAAAGACTGAATGTAAAAAAAGGATTTTATCATGGCGACAACAAATTGGAATAGCAATCTTAACTGGACAAATACTGCTAATACTAACCAAACAAGCAACAAGGATACGAAAGTGGATAATTCATCTAGTAGCAATAGCTCCGGTGTGGTTAGTAATCCAAATGCTACTTTAGACAAAGATGCGTTTTTAAAACTTCTTTTGATAGAGCTTCAACATCAAGATCCAACAGATCCTATGGATAGTGATAAAATGCTTACACAAACCTCACAGCTTAGTGCACTTGAAATGCAACAAAATACCAATACAACTATGCAAAAAATGGTTGAAACTATGGAAAAACTTTCCAATTCTTTTAGCACGAGCATGAGTACTGCAGCAGTGGGAGCTATAGGAAAAATGGCTACGGTAAATGAAAACAAAGTCAAATTAACAGGCGCAGATGAGGTTATTGCATTAAAAATGTATTTGCCCGAAGATTCGGATGATAAAGGAATTACCTTAGAGGTTTATGATAAAAATAATAAGTTGGTATTTAGTGAAAAAAGTAATGAGGGAAAAGAAGTATCAAAAGGTTTATTTACATTAGAGTGGCCTGGTAGAAATAATGATGGTGTTTATGCTGGGGATGGAGAGTATAGTGTTAAAGTGGTTTATAATAATAAAAACGGGGAAAAAATAACTGCAAATTATGGAACTTATCCTATAGAGGGTATTAAATTTGTTGATGGGATTGCTTATGCAAAAATGGGTGGTCAATATGTAAGTTTTGATGATATTGGTGAAATTAGTGATTATAAACTTGGTTCATCTTCAACTTCCGTTGGAGATAGTTCAAGTGGAGACTCAAGTGATGGAGATTCTTCTAATTCTGGATCTACAGAAGATGGTGATAAAGAGGAAAAGGCATAAGCCATGATAAATTCATTTTATAATGGAATTTCTGGAGTTAAAACAAATAGTTTTGGTATTGATATTTATGCAAATAATATAGCTAATGTTAATACTACAGGTTTTAAGTATTCTGATGCTCAATTTAAAGATGTTTTTTATAGCACCATAACTACTCAATCAACTAATCCTGCTCAAGGTGGATATGGCTCAGGATCAGCTTCTTCTAATGTGGTTTTTGAGCAAGGTTCTCTTGTGGCAAGCGATAGCGAATTTGATGTGGCTTTACAAGGAAAAGGATTTTTTGGGGTTTTGGGAGCGGATGGTAATGCTTACTATACTAGAAATGGATCGTTTAAAAGAGATGCAAATGGATATTTGGTAGATTCTTATGGAAATTTTGTTTTAGGAACAATGAACCCTGCTTTTACCGGTATCAACTATAGCGATAGGGTTGCGGGGCTTATGGGGGATTATCTTAACACAGGAACTCCGGTAAATAATGGTTTTACCGTAAATTCAAATAATTCTTTCGGTATAGGCACAACTGCTTCTCAAGGGGCTATTAAAGTACCTGTGAATATGTATTTACCTCCTCAAGTAACTCAAAATGTAAAATGGAGTGGAAGTTTAAATACTAACACAACAACAGAAGTGGTCAAAGTAGATCTTGATCCTGGTAAATTTAACATTACAAAAACCGAAGATGGAAAATATGTAGTTAGCGGTAGTGTTAGCAAAGAAGATGTGTTTAGTGCTAAAGTGGGTGATAGGATCATTTTAAATTTCACTGACGATAATGGCGTAAAAAAAAGCTTTGAAGCAACTTTAGATGAAAATCTTAATTTTAAAAGCAATGAGCTTGATTTAAAAGGATTGGATGAAAATAGCATCAAGCTTGATACAGCTCAAATTTCAACAGAACAACAAAAAGCCAATAAAGATATTTTAGAATCCCCTATTTATAATGCAGATGGAAGTAAAAGTACTTTAAGGGTTACGCTTGAAAGAGTTTTGCCGCAAGAAGGCGATAATATACAATATAAAGCCATTGCTCAAATTTATGATTCTAATGGCAATGCCGTAGGCAATCCAACTGAAGGAAATATGGTTTTTGATAAAAATGGTGCTTTGCTTCAAAACAATATTACAAGCATTGCAAACCCAAATGGCGGAACAATTAATATTGATTTAGGCTCTCCTTATGATGCTAATAAACCTGGTTCGGGTTATAGTGGGATTTATATTAAAGAAGGTGTTGAAAAAAATGTAGTTACACAGCAAGATGGTGTAGCCGAAGGATTTTTTAAACAATATGATATATCTGATGATGGAAGTATTGTAGCACAATTTAGCAATGGTAAAAATGCTATAGTTGGAAAGCTTGCTTTATATAATTTTATCAATGAGCAAGGATTGGCTGCTATGGGCGATAATATCTTTGCTGCAACAGCTAATAGTGGTGATGCAAGTTTTATTATGAAAAATGGACAGATTGTTAATACAGCTAAATTTAAAGGTGGTTTTTTAGAGCAATCTAATGTTGATTTAAGTGTAGAGCTTTCAAATCTTATAGTAACTCAAAAAGCCTTTGATGCAAGCTCAAAAAGCATTACCACAAGCGATCAAATGATACAAAAGGCTATTAATATGAAAAGATAATTTTTAGGAATTATCTTTTTCTAGTTTTTCAAAAATAATTTTAATTTCTTCTATATCGCTTTCGCTATAATCATGACTTGATTTAATATAGCTTGCTTGTTGCCCTTTTTCAAGGTATAAAACTTTTTCATAATCTTTTAAATTTATTTGATGCTTTAGTTCAAGCTCGGTGTTTGTTTTAGGATAAAATTTTAAAAAATTATCCTCTCCAATATTTTCGGCTTTTATGTATATTTTTACATTATAAACCATTTCATCTAAAAAATTTAGCTTTGCGTCAATATGATATTTTAATTTTATAAGTTTTTTATACAAGACACTAAGATGATTATATTTTTTTATGATATCACGATAAAGATTTGAAAATTTCATATCTATAGCATTAAGTTTTTCAGTTTTTTGAAGTTTGATAATCTTGATTTGATTTTTGATTAGATAATCATAGTAATTTTGCATTTGACTTATGATATTATCAAGTTTACTCTTTGTTTTAAGGCTTAAATTTGTAAGATTTTCAGTTTCTGAGTTTGATTTATTGTTAATAAAATCTAGTGGAGAAATTACAATATTATTTTTAAATTTTATATTATTTGTTATGATTAGATTTTTTTGGGATATAAGATATTATCTGCTAATAAATTGCAAATATAAATATTTTCTGCTTCTATTTTTCCACCCATGCAGTTTTCAACAAATACATTTTTGGCTATAACTATCCCGTTTTCTAAATTTTTTATATACACAGTATCAGCTTGCAAAGTTCCTTTGTGTGTTGTAATAAAAATATCTTGTGCAAAAATTTCGCTTTTTGCATGAGTTAGGCCTTTGATGCTGATATTTCTTCCATAAAGTTTTGTCGCTCCAATGCTTCCATTTACTTTTATGTCTGAAGCTTGAACATTTACAATACCTGATTTAACAGCATCATCATTTATATCGAAATTAGTGATTTCTAAGTTTATATTTTCATCAGTATTTGTTTTGATTGAACCGGTTGTTTTAAGTCCTACTTGTGATAATTTTAAATTATTTGTAACGCTATATCCTGATCGGTCTTTATTTAAAAATCCATAATTTGCACTAAAATATTTAATTCTATCTTCTAGTTCTTCTGTATAAATGCTTTCGTCTTTTATGATAAAAGGATTATCAAAAAAAGCTATTGGATTTAAATGAAGGATTTCTCCTCTTAAATTTCTACCTTCTTTGCCAAGAATTCTATAAATGTATTCAAAAAGTAGCTCATTTTTTTCAATAGGTTTACAGTAGCTTCCTTCATCATAGCTAATATTTTCGTCAAAACATTCTTCGTTAACATCTCTATGATAAATAATTTCATCGCTTTTATGTTCAATCTTATCTACACCTTTGGCAATTTCAAGCTCTATTTCTTTAATAGATGGATTTTTTTGTATTGATAAGATAAAATCATCAATCTTGTCAAATAAATTTTTATCAAGTCTTAAGATTAAAAATTTTTGCTTGATCATTACTTTATAAATATTTTGCAAAATGTCAAATTTTAAATTTGGATAGTATTTAAAATTATCCAAAAAATTAATATTGACCTTAAGATAAGTTAAACTAGGATTAGATTTAAGCTTAACCACGAAACAGTTTTTTTGTGTTTTTGGATAAATTTCTATAAGAAATTTTTGCACCATGGTATTGTAATTTTTTACAAAAAAATCATCCGCATAAAATAAGTCAAAATCCTTTCTTTCATAAGTTTTTGTTTTTGCTGGTTTTATATTAGAACACAGAAGTTTAAAATCTATAATTCTAAAATCAAGAATTTGATCTGTGCTGGCTTGTTCATATTTTAAACTTTCAAAAGGATTGAAAGTTTCTAAAGTTTTTATTTCATAGCTCATCATTACACTCCTATGTTTTCGAGGATATGATTTAACATTTCATAATTTTGATTTAAATCAATATGATCTAAATGCACTAAAATTTGTCCACATTTTTCACATTTTAAAGTATTTTCTTTGCTAACAAGTTCTTCGTGTATGGTTTGTGGAACTGCATGAGTACGCAAATAACAGTTGCAAATATAATCATAGGTTTTTTCAGTCTTTAAATCTTGCCTAATCGATTTTAATTTTATGTATTGCTCTAGATTATAATGAATCTCTTGAAGATGTAGAGCTTTTTTTGTGAAGTTAGCTATCCATAAATCTTCAATAGCAAAATGATCTAAAATCCAATCTTTGGTCAATGTTGAAAGTTCAAATGACATTTTAACAATATCATTTGAGTGTTCTAAAAGTTCTTTAGTCTTTTTTAATAATATTTGATGAGATTTTCTATGTTCTTCAATCAAAGGAAAATCAATGCTTTCCATAAATTTTTCTTCATCTTTGAAATGAATTTTTACATATTGGAATAACTTTGTAAGAATTTGTTTTAAATCATTTTTGTGTTGCACATCATTATCTTGAATTTTTAAAGCTAAATCGTTTGCAATTTCAGCAATTTCAAAAATTAGTTCGTGTTGTTTATCTAATTGCATGTTTTTAATGCTAAAATC
Source organism: Campylobacter sp. BCW_6871 (assembly GCF_001762325.1). NCBI lineage: Bacteria > Pseudomonadati > Campylobacterota > Epsilonproteobacteria > Campylobacterales > Campylobacteraceae > Campylobacter > Campylobacter sp. BCW_6871. The sequence continues at coordinate 26,431 of NZ_MJWQ01000014.1, forward strand.
TTTACTCCATTTGATTTCCATGATTTTTCCTTAAAAATTTATATAATATATCTATATAATCGTATTTCCTTGAAAAAAACAATAATTTTGCAAATTAAATTTAAAAATTTATATAAAATATAACCAATTTGTTACATATTTATACATTTTTATATTTAGTTTTTATAGCTCAACACTTTTTAAGTATATTATGATATAATTTCTTTGCCTTTTCTTAGACCTGTGCAATGCTATTTTTAAGCACCGCTTCAGGGTGGGAACACAGCAGAGCACTTGATTTTAGTGTGTGCCGCAGTTATCTGGGGAAGGGTTTTCTTCATTTAAAATTCCCTATTTATTTTTCAATTAGACTAGCTTCTTTAATAACGTAAAAAATTATGTATGTTTGTAACAATAAATTAAAAATTTATTTAAAAATTGTAATTTTAAGATTTATTAAAATATTAGTTAATTAAAATTTAAGCATTGTAAATTACATTACCAATATCAAAGGATAAATAATGAACAGAAGTAAAATTCCCTTGTTGGTGCTGTGTATTTTAATTGCAGCTGTGTTTTGGCTTATGCCTACTCCTGTAGGTTTGGAAGATAATTCTTGGCATTTTCTTGGGCTTTTTATTGCTGTGATTATGGCAGTGATTTTGCAAGTAATGCCTTTGGGGGCTGTTTGTATGATAGCTATTGCCATAATAGCTCTTAGTGGCATTACCACTACCCAAAGTTCTGTGCGTGCTACACATATAAAAACTCTTGAGGGAATTGTTTTAAGAGATAATTCTAATATCTATAAAACAACTATGGATGAGGCAGTTGAAGCCTCTATTTTGCAGGCTTTAATCAATGCTAATATAAGTAGAAATTTAAAAGCAAAAGTTGATGAAATTTTAAAATCAAGCACAGATGTAAATTACCAGATTGAAAATCTAAGTAAAATTTACACCAAGGCTACTTCAAAAACTTCTACGCAACAACTTATTGATGAGACTAAAATTTCAGCTTTAAATACTTTAGCACTTGATTTTTTATCTCAAAAGAGTATAGATGAAAAGGTAAATACTGCTATATCAAATTTAAAATCTAAAACAGGTATAAAAGATGCTTTAAGTGGTTTTTCAAATTCTCTTATTTGGCTTATAGTGATTTCTATTATTGTGGCTCGTGGAGTTATTAAAACAGGACTTGGAGAGCGTTTGGCTTATCATTTTATCAGTATTTTTGGTAAAAAAACCTTAGGTATTGCTTATTCTATAGCTTTTTGTGAAACCATTTTAGCTCCAGTTACTCCTTCAAATACTGCAAGAGCAGGGGCTATCATAAATCCTATAGTTCAAGCTATTGCAAGAAGTTTTAAATCCACTCCTGAAGATGGAACGCAAAATAAAATAGGCACTTATCTTTCTTTGGTAAATTATCAAGCTAATCCTATTTCATCAGCTATGTTTATTACAGCTACAGCTCCAAATCCTTTGGTGGTTGATCTTATAGCACAAGCTACAAATTTAGAAGTGCATTTAACTTGGGGGCAATGGGCTTTAGGAATGTTTTTACCTGGTATAGCTGCTATGCTTTTGATGCCTTTGTTGCTTTATTTTCTCTCTCCACCAGAAATTAAATCTTCCACTTTTGCTAAAGATAAATTGAAAGAACTTGGAAAAATGAAAAATAGTGAAAAAATCATGCTCAGTGTTTTTGTCTTGCTTTTGCTTTTATGGGCTGGGACTTTTGGTTTGCTTTTTGGAATTTCTCTTGATGCGACTAGCGTGGCTTTGCTTGGGTTGTCTTTGGTGTTGATTAGTGGAGTTTTAACTTTTGGGGAAGTTTTGGCTGAAAAAGCTGCTTGGAATACTTTAGTATGGTTTTCAGCTCTTGTAATGATGGCAACTTTGCTTGGCAAACTTGGTGTTACTCAGTTTTTAGCTGAAGCTTTAGGTGAATTTGCTTCTGCTATGGGACTTGGGGAAATTTCTATTATGATATTTTTAAGCCTTGCTTTTTTATATACGCACTATTTCTTTGCTTCTACTACAGCTCATATATCAGCAATGTTTTTTGTTTTTTATAGCGCAGGGCTTGCCTTAGGAACACCACCACTTCTTTATGCTTTTATTATGATAGCTTCAGGTAATGTTATGATGGCATTAACTCACTATGCAACAGGAACAGCTCCTGTTATTTTTGGAACAGGCTATGTAACTCTTAAAAAATGGTGGAGTATAGGTTTTGTGATTTCCATAGTTGATATAGTAGTGATGATAGCTGTTGGACTTATTTGGTGGAAAATTTTAGGATTTTATTAATAATTTCTAGGAATTAATTCCTAGAAATTATTCTATAAAACCGCTTGCTATGACTTTATCATAATCATAAAAGACTGCCATTTGTCCGCTAGCAAGTCCATAAACAGGATTTTTTAGAGTGATTTTTGCACTTTTATCTTCATAAATTTCTACCTTGCAAGGTGTAGATTTTGAACGATAGCGGATTTTTACTTCGCAATCAAGCTCTTTAGCATCTATAAAAAGATTGATATTTTTTAGCTTAAATTCACTGATTTTAAGTTCTTCTTTGGTTCCTACGATGATTTGATTTTGCTTAGGATTGATTTTTAAAACAAAATGTGGTTCATGTGCCCCACGCACTTCAAAGCCTCTTCTTTTGCCTATAGTATAGTGCATATAGCCCTCATGTTTGCCTACTACTTTTCCGCTGCTATCTAATACTTCTCCAGGAATTTTTGTATCCATAAACTGATCTAAAACTTGCACATAAGTATCTTCAACAAAGCAAATTTCAGAACTTTCCTTTTGAGTGGCAAAAGATTTTAAAACCTCTATAGTGGAAGCAAATTTTTTCACATCTTCTTTTTTCATTTCGCCTAGCGGAAAAATAAGATATTTTAAAGCTTCTTTATCTGCACTGGCTAAAAAATAGCTTTGATCCTTGCTTTCATCTACTGCGGTTTTTATTAAGTTGTTTTCAAGTCTTGCATAATGCCCCGTGGCAAGTTTTTCACAACCTAAACTTTTAGCAAATTCTAAAAGTTTTCCAAGTTTGATAAAACGGTTACATAAAGCGCAAGGATTTGGTGTTTTACCCTCTTTATAAGTATCTACAAAAGGCATATAAACTTTGTTTTTAAAATCTTCTTGTAAGTCTAAAATATGATAAGGAATTTGTAAAAAATTTGCAACTTTTTCTACTTTTTTGATATTTTCTTCGTGGTAATTTGGTTTGCCATGAAGCTTCATATAACAACCTATAACTTCATGACCTAAATTTTTAAGTTTATAAGCAGTGACTGTACTATCAACTCCACCGCTCATAGCGACTAGAATTTTCATTAAATTTCCTTTAAAGTATTAATTATAAAATTCAAGTCGTCAGTGATTTTATACTTTAACTCATCTCCTTTAGAAATCACTTCAAGTTTGAGCAAAGAATTTCTGACGAACTCATCAAAACCTCGCCAAAATTCACCCCCAAACAAAATAATAGGAACATCTTTTTTAAATTCTAGTTGTTTTAATGTAAGAATTTCACACAATTCATCAAGTGTTCCAAAGCCGCCTGGGAAGATCACAAAAGCTAGACTCTTTTCAATAAGAGCCATTTTGCGTATGGCTAAGCTCTCAAAAGTAATATTATATTCTACAAAATCATTAAGTTTTTGCTCGTGAGGTAAAAATATATTAAACCCTACAGAACTCATTGAATTTGTATTATTTTTTTGTGAAAAAGCACCTTCGTTGGCTGCACGCATAATACCTCCTCCTCCACCGCTTATCACACAAAAACCATTTTGAACACATTTTTGTGCCAAAATTTTAGCCTGCTGATAATAAAAATTATCTTCTTTAAGTCTTGCTGAACCAAAAAAAGTAACAGCCTTTTCTAGTTCGGGTATATTTTCAAATTTTTCAACATCTTTTATGATTTTTGTATCCATCAAATACCTTTTTTAGCAAAACTATAAAAAATGATTATAGCTAATTTTTTTAAATTTATAGAGTAATTTTATCTTAATTGCTCTAATCTTTCTTTTTTAGATCCGATTTCTGTGATTTGAACACCAAAGTTACCATCGACAATTACTACTTCACCATAAGCAATTCTTTTATCTCCGATTAAAATTTCAAGCGGATCATTTGCAAGTTGATTAAGCTCTACAACTGAACCTATATCCATAGTTAAAACATCTTTTAAAAGCATTTTTTTATTGCCTATACGCACACGAACAGGTAAGCGTACATCCATGATAAGATTGATATTTTTAAGTTCTTCGCTAAGCATGATTGTTTTTTCTTCAGTATTGTGATTAGAATCAGTGCTTACATTTCCTGTTTCAGCAGGTTTCCCGCTTAGGATGTTATGGAGTGTTTGATCCATGGCTAAAGAAACTTGTTCTTCTAAATCGCCTATTTTTACATCATATAAAAATAATTTTTTAAAATCTTTAAAATCTACGCTTTCAGGCACAAATTCACAAGATTCTATACTAAAATCCATTTTTGGAATGTCTTTTTGGGCTCCTAAGGTTGTAGAAAATGCTGAAACGATGTTTTGGATAGCTTCTTTAGCTGCATCCATTTCATCAGGACCTAGTTTATCGTTTTTGGTGATCTCTTCTTCACCCATCATCCATTCACCAATAGCACTCATTAAAACAGCACCAGCTAAAATTCCTATTTTTCCACCATTTGCTATATCAAATATAGCATACACTAAAGGTGCTTTTAAAGTATCACTTGCATTGACATCAAATTCTTTATATTCGCTAAATTCAGCACTTTTTCCTGTTAAACCTTCAATGGTGCTGATGCATTCATTTGTAAACATTTTTAAAAAATCATTGATCATATTTCTTCATCCTCCTCTTCAGGCTCATCATAAACACTAGCTTTAGCTTTACGTTCTTCTTCGTATTTTTCCAAAATTTCTTTGATTTCATCTTTATCTGTGCGTATGAGTTCTAAAATTTTAATAGATTTTCTAAAACGATGCAATCCAATTTGTGCTAAGAAAACATCTTTTTTATCGATGCTTACTATAGCTTTATCATCTGCTTCTCTATCAAGCCTTAAAATATCGCCTTGTTTAAGTTCTAAAAATTCATGAACATTAATTAAGGTTTTTCCTAAAATTGCCTCATATACCACTTCAGCACGACCGATTAAAGTTTTAAGTTCTTTGTTACGTGATTTTTTGGCTGAGGTTTCACCCATCATAATATCGCGGTTTGCCAAACGGCTTAATATACTTTCTAAATGCACTACAGGATAGCAGATATTTACCATTCCGCTTGAATTTCCTATGATGATTTCCATTACCACCATGATAACAATCTCATTTTGAGATACGATTTGTACAACATTTGGACTTGATTCTTTAGCTTCAATACTAGGATAAATTTCAGTTACAGTAGCCCAGCTTTCTTTAAGTCTTTGCATAATGATACGCAAAATAGAATCAAGCAAATTAAGCTCAATATCCGTAAGCTCACGCGAAGCTTCATAGCTATCACCTTGACCACCTAAAAGCCTGTCTATCATAGGAAAAGCTATGCTTGGATTGATTTCTAAAACACAGTTTCCATCTAAGGGTTTGATAGAAAAAACGTTAAAGCTTGTTGGACTTGGTAAAGACATTAAAAATTCTCCATAAGTCATTTGATCGACTGAATGAAGTTTAGTTTCAACAATACTTCTCATCATCGATGAAATTTGAGAGGCTAAATTTCTTGCTAATTTATCATGTATGCCTTTGATTGTCCTAAGTTGTTCTTTTGAAACTCTGTTGGGACGCTTAAAATCATATACAACGATATTTCTTTCATCTTTTTCATCTTTTGAATTTGAGGCTATGGGTGTGTCGGTGTTATCATCGACAACTTCAAGCAGGGCATCAATTTCTTCTTGGGAAAGTATCTCAGCCATTACACTAGCCTTTCTCTAAGTTTTTTAAGGAGTTTTTTGTGAATTTGTGAAATTCTGCTTTCACTGATTTGTAAAATTTCACTGATTTCTTTTAGGCTTAATTCTTCATAATAATAAAGCTGAATAATTAACTGATCGCGCTCTTTAAGATCATCTAGCACTTTGTGAATTTTTTCTAAAAGTTCTTCTTTTTCAATTTTTTCTAAAGTATTGTCTTCGTTATAAAGTTCGATTTGCTCATCGATGGGCAGGGTATAGCTAATAGCATGAGCTGTTCTTACCTCTTTGATTTTTTCTACATCTAAATCAAGTTTTTTGGCTAGATACTCATCATCAGGTTCGCATTCATTCTCAAGGAAATATTCATCCATGATTGCATCAATATCTTTAATAATTTTGCGATTATTGCGACTCATTACATCAAGACTTCTAAGATAATCAAGCATAGAGCCATTAACTCTTTTTCTTGCAAAACCCCAGAAGTTATCATTTTGTTCTTTATCGTAACGGCGTGAAAGCTTTATCATTTCTTCAACGCCTATGCTAATAAGATCATTAACATCTATGCTTGAAGGCAAGCGTTCTTTTAGTCTAAAAGCCATAGCACGTAGGGCTGGCATGTAAGAAAGCACAAGCTCATCTTGCTCTTTCTTTAGCATTTGTGCATAAGCTTTAGGCGGCTCTTTTAGCATTTCTTCGTCTTTCTTTGGATTCATTTTTCTTTAGCTCTTCTCTTTCTTCATTGAGCTTTTCTAAAATTATATCCATTTTCTTTTCACGAATAACTAAATCGTTGATAATATTATTGCTAGTTTTTTCATAATCGTGTTTATTAAAGATTCTGCCACTAATTTTCTTTACATCTATAAAATTCATAATAGCAATATGAACAAAAACATAAAACATAAAAGTAATAAAACAAGTAAAAATCAGTATATCAAAGGCTTCATCTATACTAATAATGCTAAATGCAAGTCCTATAAAAAATCCACAAACAGTGAAAAATGCTACGTAATTTTCTGGCCTCATAATCTCTTCTCTTTATTGCTAAAATCTTTCAATAATTTTTCTAAAAAAACTTGAAAAACTACGATTTGAAACATTATCAAGCACTTTCCGTTCCAATCTATATAAAAGCTTGGAAGCTAGGGCTTTAAGCTCATCACTTGAGGCTGTGTTTTCATCGCTAAATAAAGTTCTTTTTTTAATACTACCACTTACATCTTTAGAAGCGCTTAAATGACCTAAGAATTCTAAATTTAAAGGATTTTTAATGTTTGCATCTGCAACTTTTTTAATATTTTCAAAAACTTTTAAAGCTTCATTTTCATTTTTTACAACATTAAAGAGCATTAGTAAATTTTCTTTTGTCTTAGAAGTTGTTTTTATGGTTGCATACGCATCAGTGATTGCTGCAGGATCAGGAACAGTTACTACTATAACTTCATCAGCCATTTCTAAAAAATTTAAAATATTTCCACCAATACCCGCGCCTGTGTCGATAATAAGAAAATCAAGCTCGTCTAAAATACTTGCTTGATTTAAAAATCTCTCGTAAATATTTTTATCATTATATTTTAAAATCTCATCTCCACTTTCGCCTGGGATGAGCCATAAATTTGGCTTAACTTCTATTAAAATATCTTCCAAGGAACATTCTCCGCGTAAAACATGCAAGAGATTTTTTTGTATGCGCACATTTAAAATGACATCCAAATTTGCCAAGCCAATATCAGCATCAAAAAGCCCAACTTTATAGCCATTATTTGCTAAAACATTGGCTAGATTTGCACTAATAGTACTTTTTCCAACGCCACCTTTTCCACTTGTAATAGCTATAAAATGAGTATTTTGGGATTTTTTGGTTCCATTTTGACTCATGAGATTGCGAAGTTTATTTGCTTGGTTATTCATTATTTTTTCCTTTGTTAAACCCTTCTAAAATACAATGAACTAGAAAATCACTATTGGCTACTTCTAAATCATCTGGCACTTCTTGTCCTGTAGAGAAAAAGCTTAGAGGAATATTTGTTTCATAAATAAGAGAGAAGATATTTCCAAAAACCTTTGTTTCATCAAATTTAGTAATAATCAAAGTATCAATATTTAAGAATGAAAAATTTTTATAAATTTCCATTAAATCTTCATGTTTGGTGTTTGCAGAAACCACTAAATTTACATCAATTTCTGCATTTGAGTGCATTAAAAATTCTTTAGTTTTAGCAAGTTTACTTTGATCGTATTGTGAATTTCCTATAGTATCAACTAAAATTACTTCGCAATTATTTAAGCTTTTTATCGCTTCATCTAAATCCTTTGGTTCTATGCTATCAATAATAGGAAGTTTCATCATTTTTGCATACTGAAAAAGTTGCTCAACCGCACCGATTCTATAAGTATCAAGCGTAATAATACCTGTTTTATAACGCTTATCTCCATAAGCATAGCGAAAAGCTAACTTAGCTAAGGTTGTTGTTTTTCCGACTCCTGTTGGGCCTACTAGCATCATGATTTTTTGTTTTTTTATATCGCTTTCAACACGACAAGGCAAGATATTTCTTAAAAGTGAGTGAAAATATCTTTGAACCGCATCTTTGTTGGTTTTCATAGCAGCTGGCATATTTTCTATAGTTGCTTTCATAATCGCTTCTAGATGATTTTCAAGCATTCCACTTTCTTTGGCTTGTTTATAAATACTTGCAAATTCAGGAGGTATCATAAGATTTTTTCTAGCTTCGGCTTTATCGTCCCACATCATATCTGCAAGAAGATCTATTTTATCGTTAAGCTTGTTGATTTGTTTTTCAAATTGCTTTTCAAAATTTTCTATTTTTTTATTATAATTTGGATTAGGGGTGTAATTTTCTAAAGGTGTGTTTGTGACTTTAGAAATTTCATTGCTAACTTCACTTAGTTTTTCTTTAAAATCATCAAAGCCTAGAGTCTTATTTTGATGAGGGTTGATTTTGTTTTGTGGAAAATCTTGATAGGTTTTTTTAGTTAAGTCATTGTTTTTTACAGTGTTTAAATTTGTATTTAAGCGAGTGTTTGAGAAATCCAAGACTACATCTTCATCTTCTTGAGGGATTTGAGATCTAATTTTTTCTTCTGTAAGAGAGGTAGAAGATGGTTTTGGCGAGCTTTTTTTTGCAGGTAAAGATTTTCCTTGTTTTTTTAAGTGTTCTTCATAGTCGCTTTCTTCTATGGCTACCATAACCTCATAAAGCGCACTGCGATTTAAGGTTTTAGGACGAATTTGTTTATTTGTTATAATTAAAGCTTTATCTCCGTAATCTTCTTTTACTTTGGGTATAATTTGTTCTGTATCTTCAACAGTAAAAGTATGTATAAGTTGTCCCATTTATATTCCTTATATCATGCCTAAAGGCAAAATTACACTCACTCTTTCTTTAGCCCCTTTATGAGGCACCTCACACCACTTATCACGCTTGACTTTTTGTGAAAAGTATAAAAGATCTAAATCAAGCGTTCTAGGAGCGTTTTTGAAAGTTCTCTTGCGTTTAAATTTTACTTCATAATAAAGTAAAACTTTCAAAAGTGCTCGTGCATGCAAATTAGTTTGTATCAACATAACAGCATTGGTAAAATCTTTTTGCTCTTTAAAACCAAAGGCTTCATTTATCAACATAGGAGATGTGGATAAAATTTTAAATCTTTTATCATCCATCATTACTCGAAAAAGCATATCAAATCTTTTTTTTTCGGGCTCTATATTGCTTCCTAAGCCTATAAGAGCTAAATATTTAAAAGATCGTATATTTTGACTAAAAAAAGGAAAAAAACGACTTTTTTCAAAGTGTTTTACTCCTTGAATTTTTAGCATTATTATTTATTTGTTTGTTGTGCTTGTTGCATCGCGCGCAAATTTTTTATTTGCTCACAAATTTGAATTATACCCATTAAAGCCAAGTGATAGCCAAAAGGACCAAAACCAACAATAGTTCCAGAACATACAGGCGCTATAAGACTTTTTTGACGAAATTCTTCTCTGCGATAAACATTGCTAATATGCACTTCAATTGTAGGTAAAGCTACTGCTGCAATAGCATCGCGAATAGCTATTGAAGTATGAGTATAGCCTGCTGCATTGATAATAATTCCATCAACTGTTCCAAGGCATTCTTGAATTTTATCTACGATTTCACCTTCAAAATTACTTTGGAAAAAGTCAAGTTCTACATTGTTTTGCGATGCTGCAAGTTTCATTTGCTCATGAATTTCTTCCATTTTCATAGCACCATAAATTCCCACTTCTCTTACGCCAAGCATATTAACATTTGGGCCTTGGATAATCATTATTTTCATGGATTTAACCTTAAAAATTTATTTTTTAACCTTTTATTATAACATTTTAAAAATAAATTTTTGCTACAATGTAATTTTTGAAAGGAAAATCGTGTTTATAGCTGCTGCAAGATATCTTTTTTTATGCGATGAAGATTTTACAATACTAGAAAATCAAGCCTTTGTTTTTGAAGATAAAATTTTAGAATTGGGTGAATTGGATAATTTAAGAAAAAAATATCCCAAGGCTAAAATCATCAAAACACCTAAAAATTCGGTTATTTTACCTGCTTTTATAAATCCTCACACACACTTAGAATTTAGTGCAAATTCAACAACTTTACATTTTGGAGAATTTTTAATTTGGCTTAAAAGTGTTATAAATTCTCGTTCCATGTTAAATGCACAAGCCAAAGAAGAATTAATACTTCAAAGCATTAAAAAAATGCAAAAAAGCGGTATAGGCACTATAGGTGAAATTTCAAGTTTTGGGAGTGATTTAGATCCTTGTTTAAAGGCTAGTCAAAAGGGTATGCGTATAGTATTTTTTAATGAAATTTTGAGTACAAATGAAAATCAAGTTGAAGATAAAAAACAAGAATTTTTAAAAAGATTTGAAAATTCTTTGAAATTTAAAAATGATTTTTTTATCCCAGCAATTTCGATTCATTCTCCTTATTCAACTCATCCTAGTTTGGCTCATTTTGCTCTTGATTTAGCTAAAAAGCAAAATTTGCTAGTTAGTACGCATTTTTTAGAAAGCAAGGCTGAAAATATCTGGCTTAGAGAGTCTAAAGGGGGGTTTAAAAAATGGCTTGAAAATTTTACACTTCATCCTAAGCCTCTTTATACACCAAAGGATTTTGCTAAACTCTTTAAAGGAGTAAGGACTCTTTTTACACATTGTGTTTATCTAAAAGAATACGAATGGTTAGATAAAAATTTACATTCTATTACACATTGTGCATTTTCAAATCGCCTTTTAAGTCAAAAAAGCTTAGATTTAAAAACGGCTTTAAAAAGTGGATTAAATATCCATTTAGGAACCGATGGACTTAGCTCAAATATTTCATTATCCTTACTTGATGAAATGCGTGCGAATTTGCTTATACATAAGAATTTTGATTTATTAGAGTTAGCCTCTAAGCTTTTGCAAATGGTAACACTTTATCCTGCAAAGGCTTTAAATTTAAATTTAGGAGAGCTTAAAAAAGGTAAAATTGCTGATTTTAGCGTATTTGAGCTAGGAGAATGTGATAAAAAGCAAGCTCCTTTGCAGTTTATTTTAAATGCTAAGGAAGTAAATAAATTATTTATAAAAGGAAAAGAATGCAAATTTTAAAATCATTTTTTAAGGCTTTAGGATGCGGTATAAAATTTATCAATACTTATTTTAAAACCTTTGTTTTACTGTTGATTGTTATATGGATTTTAATGCCTAGTGCAAATTCAAGCTCCAATCTTGCAAATTTAGAACGCATTGATTTAAAGGGTGAAATTTTTGACAGCTCTGCAGTTTTGGAAAAAATTATCAACGCTAAAAATGATAGCAATATCAAAGGAGTGCTTTTTGTTATAGACTCTCCTGGTGGAGCTTTTGCTCCTAGTATGGAACTAGCTCTAGCTATAAAGGATTTAAAAATTAAAAAGCCTGTGCTTGTTTATGCAAGCGGAACTATGGCAAGCGGAAGTTATTTAGCAGGAGTTGGAGCTAATAAAATTTTAGCCAATCCAGCAAGTTTTATAGGCTCTATCGGTGTGATTATGCAAGGAGCTGATTTAAGCGGATTGGCTAATAAACTCGGTATTAAAGAACAAACTATTCAAGCGGGTGAATTAAAAAGTGCTGGAACTTTTGCAAGAGCTTGGAATGAGAATGAAAGAAATTTTTTACAGGGTTTAATTGATCAAAGTTATGATCTTTTTACAGGTTTTGTTGCCAAGGAAAGAGCATTAGATCTTAATAAAAAAGATCAATGGGCAAATGCAAGAGTGTTTTTAGCTGCCAAGGCTAAGGAGCTTGGTCTTATAGATGAGCTTAGTAATTATGAAAATGCTAAAAAGGAGCTTGAAAAACTTGCTAATGTTTCAAATCCTGTTTGGAAAGAAGAAGATAAGATTGATAAATTTCTTAACCGCCTAGAAGGACAAACATCAAGCTTGATAAGTAAAAGCTTAATCGAAATCGTTTATAAAACTAATAGCAGTTTTATAAACGCTAGATAAAATATATAAATATTTTTATTTAATTTTTGTAATATTTTTATGCAATAATTATTTATATCTTAGATAAGGAGTAAAATAATGAAAAAAAATATTGTTTTTTTCGAAGTTAAAGGTGGGAGTGATAAAGGTGAAGATGGCTATAGAAAAGATACCATGCCTATGGTAAATGCCTTAAAAGCTAAGGGTTGGAATGCTGAGGTGATTTTTTTTGAAGTGGGTAAAAAAGATGAAATTTACAAATATGTGAAAGAAAATTTTGATGGTTATGTTTCTCGCATCAATCCTGGCAATCTTAAAGAAGAAAATGAGTATTTTGATATGTTAAGAAAACTTTGTGCCGATAAGCTTGTAGGCATGCCTCATCCTGATGCTATGATAGGTTATGGCGCTAAAGATGCACTTACAAAATTAGCAGATACTGATCTTGTTCCAAGTGATACTTATGCTTACTATGATATTAAGACTTTTAAAGAAAATTTTCCAAAAAGTTTGGCTAAAGGTGAAAGGGTTTTAAAACAAAATCGTGGCTCTACAGGAGAGGGAATTTGGCGTGTGAGTGTAGAGGGTAATGTTAATGGAGATAGTTTGCCTTTAAACACAAAAATCAAGTGTACGGAAGCTAAGGATAATCATGTAGAACATAGAGAGCTTGGGGAATTTATGGATTTTTGTGAGCAATATATCATAGGTGATAATGGTATGCTTGTGGATACGACTTTTTTACCGCGCATTAAAGAAGGTGAAATCAGACTTTTAATGCTTTATAACACCCCTGTAAATGTAGTACATAAAAAACCAGCTGAAGATGCTGATGCTTTTTCTGCTACGCTTTTTAGCGGTGCAAAATATCGCTATGATAAGCCAGAAGATTGGAAAACTTTGGTGGATATGTTTTTAGGCGAGCTTCCTAAGGTAAGGGAAAAATTAGGCAATTATGACTTACCATTGATTTGGACGGCTGATTTTATTTTAGATACTGATGAAAAGGGCAATGATAAATATGTTTTAGGCGAGATTAATTGTTCTTGTGTAGGCTTTACTTCTCATTTAGAACTTGCTGATGAAGTAGCTTCAAATATTATTAATATTGTAAGTAAAACTAAGGCTTAGTCTTTAAGTTTAATGTCCATTTTATTATTACAAAATGGACATTCTTTTTTATTGTTTTTAGGTTTGAGCTATATTCTATTGGAAAAAATTTTTCACAAAATGAGCATTTTATATCTTTGGTTAGTATAGGATAGGAATAATCAAATTTATCCAAAATAAAATATTTTATTTTTTTATCCATTAAATTTCCTTCTTTGTCTAACTTATATTTTAACGCATAAATAGTTAATTAGAAATTTTCTGAATATTTTTTATAAAACTGTATGGCTTCTTTGCATTTTTTACATTTAAATTTTACGCCCTTAAGTTGAATTTTTTGATGAATTCCAAAAGGTACATCATGCATTTGTCCTACGCATTCACATATGTAAAGATAAACTGCATTTTCATCATCTTTTTCTTCTTTAACTTCTTCAAAGCTTACTTCTCCATCATCTTCAGAAGCCAAAGAAGATCTTCTGTATTGTTCAACCTTCATATCTTCATAGAGTATATGTTCTAAAAGCCATTTTTTAGAAACTGTGTAAAGCTTCTCTTTTAAATCATTAGTGGACTTTATATTTTTAATAAGATCTATCATGGATTGAATGATTTCTTTATGAATTCTTTTATGTTCTTCTAAGTCAGGATATCCTATAAGTTTCATGTATTTTTCTTCATCATTAAAATGATCTTTCATGTAGTTAAAAAATTCAGCCAATAAAGCTTTTACATCATCCTTGTAAACAGGTTTATCAAACATAAACTCTACTTTACCTGCAAGTTCAAAAAGTTTTTTGTGCTGTTCATCTATTTTTGCATTATGAACGCTATAACTATCATCCCATTTTGGAAACATTTTTAATCCTTTAACTCACTTTTAACGTAGAATAAATTTTTTGACATTTTTTACATCTTAATTGTTTTTTATGACAGAGAATGTCAAGGTGTTCTGTATATGAAAGTATGTGATTTGTTCTACAAGGGCAAGAATAGATAAATTCATATTCTTTATGTTTTACTTGTTTGGCGGTAGGAGTTGTTGGAGTGTTTTCGTATAATATTTCTTCATTGATTTTTTCAAGCTCTTCTTCTTGTTTGCTTAAAATTTGATCCGAAAGCCAATTTCCTATCATAACATCATGATGTAATATATGTTCTAAAAGCCACTCTGACATTATAGTATAAAGTTTTTCTTTTAAATCATTAGTGGTTTTTATGTTTTGTATAAGATAAGACATATCATGAATGATATTTTTATGCATGATTTTGTGTTCATTTAAATAAGGATAATGAATTTCTTGCATATAATCTTCTTCATTACTAAAATGTTCTTTCATATAGTTAAAAAGTTCTGTTAAAATTTCTTTTAACTCATCTCTTTGAACAAATTTATAAACCGCATTTTCTATTTTTGCTGCAAGTTCAAAAAGTTTTTGATGTTGAGCATCTATTTTCTCATCATTGATACTATATTTTTCATCCCAAACAGGAATTAATTTATCCAAAAGCACCTTCTTTAATTTTTGTATTTAAAATTAATTTAATATATTTGAGTGAAATATTACATTATACTTTATTAAAATATTATTAATTAGAAATTATTTATTTTATTTATATTTGTATAATATAAAAAGTATATATAATTAATATTAAAAATTAAGACTTACTGATTCTAGTATAGAATCAGTAAATAATAATATGTGCAATTTGTGGCCCATGAACACCAAAAACAGTGATAAGTTCTATATCTGCTGTTCTTGAAGGCCCTGCTATAAATAAGATATTAGTAGGTAAAATTTCATTTTCTTTTTTTACTAAATTTAAAGCTTCGCTAAGACTTTTAACAACATTTTCTTTTTTAAGCAATACTATGCAAAGTTTAGGTGCAAGGCTTAGCATTCTAGGTTGGGTTTTACTTGAAGGTATAAGTGCAACTCCGTGAGAGCTTACCCCTGCTCTTGCGTGAATGATGGAAAAATCACTATGAAAAACTTCAGATCTTAGATTTTCGATTTCTTTATCAAAGCAAATCTTCTTTTCTGCCTTGATTTGTTCTAAATCTAAATTTAAATCCGCCCCATAAATCATACTTTTAAAGCCATATCTTGCGATAATTTCATTGATTTTTTCTTCTAAGGTATCTTTAGTCGCATTTTCAACGATGTATTTATTATTGCTCATTTTTTGCTTCATTTCTGCAAGCATATCTTGGGTGGTTTGGATATGTTCTACAGGATCTATACTTTCAATACGCGTAAAGTCTGTTTCTTTGTAAGCTTTTTTAAGATGTTCTAAAATACTTGCTTTACTTTTGCTTGAAATTTCATCGATTTTACTCATAGCTTACTCCTTCTAGTTTTTGCACTTCTTTATAAAGATCCATTTTAATTTGAGGTAATTCTTTAAAAGCGTGCCATTTTTTAATCACAGGTAAAACGCTTGCGAAATTTTGTACCGTCCAGTTGAAATAATGTGCTTTTGAAAGTGAAAAACGCCATTTATTGCCATTGGTTGCGATATTTTTAAATTGTTTAAAAGCAAAGGCTTCTAAGGCATTGTGATGAACATTATTTGCTCCTAAAGGTGGATTTTTACCTTGTCCTATTTTATCACATCTTAATTTGCGAATAAGATCAGCCAAAGGAATTTGCACTGGACAAACTTCAGAACAACGCCCACAAAGTGAACAGAAATTTAAAATATCTCCTGTATGATCTATACCAAAAATATTAGGACTGATTACTTCTCCTATAGGTCCTGGATAAGTGGTTTGATAGGCATGTCCGCCGATTTGATCATAAACAGGGCAAAAATTCATACAAGCCCCACATCGAATACAACGCAAAGCCTCATAATAATCCTCATGAGCTAACATTTTAGAGCGATTGTGATCAAATAAAATCACATGCACTTCTTTAGGACCATCTAAATCCCCATTTTTTCTAGGACCTGTGATGATATTGTTATAAGTTGGTATAAATTGTCCTGTGGCTGAAGGAGTGAGTAAAGAAACCATAGTAGCCGCATCTTCAAAGCTTTCCATGACTTTTTCTATGCCGCAAAGTGCGATATGAATATCAGGTGCTGTAGTGCACATTCTACCGTTTCCTTCATTTTCTATAAGCCAAAAAGCTCCTTCTCTTGACATGGCAAAATTGACCCCACTAAGTCCAAGTTTTAAGCCTTCAAAATCTTTTCTTAAATGCTCTCTAGCTACCGCATTTAAACTTTCAGGTTCATTGTTTTCTAAATTCGCTCCTAATTTTTCTTTGAAAATTTCTCCGATTTCATGGCGGTTTCTATGTATAGCAGGTACAACTATATGTAAAGGAGGCTCTTCATTAAGCTGTAAAATAAGCTCTCCAAGATCGGTTTCTATAGCTTTTAAACCTTTTTTTTCTAGGTAGTGATTTAGGCCTATTTCTTCGCTTGCCATAGATTTACCTTTTAAAAGCTTAGTGATATTTTTTTCTTTCATGATTTCATAGACGATTTCACAGGCATCTTCATCACTACTTGCCCAATGCACTTTAATGCCATTTTTTGTAGCATTTTTTTCAAATTCTAAAAGCCTTTCTTCTAAACTCATTAAGGCATTGTTTTTAGCTTGTTTAGCTTTAGCTCTTAAACCCTGCCAGTCTTTAAATCTAGCATCAATAACATTGAGTCTATTTTTTTGTAAAGTATGCATGGCAGTCATTAAATTTTCTTGCATTTGCTTGTCATTGAGTTTAATTTGAACGATTTGTTCGTGAGGAATTTTTTGACTCATAGTCTTTCTCCTTCTAAGCGTTTAAGTAAAAAGTCATATAAATGTATGCCTTTTATATCTAAACCCATTCTTTTCATTGTGCCATCTATATTTAAAAGACAACCTCCATCGCCACTGATGAGATATTTTGCACCGCTATTTTGTATATCTTTGATTTTGCTTCTTGCCATAGCATTTGAAATTTCAGGCTCTTTTACTGAAAAAGTTCCGCCAAAACCACAACATTCTTCCTCGTATTGAAGTTCTACTAATTCTACATTTTTTAGTTTTTTGATAAGATTTTTACTCGCTTGTATGCTTTTTTGCACTCTTAAAGCATGGCAATTAGAATGCCAAGTTACTTTTATAGGTGCACCTTTATCTTCATAATCTACTTTTAAAACTTCATCAAGGTATTGTGAAAGTTCTATAACCTTAGAGCTAAAATCTTTGACTTTAGAAAATTCAGGTCTGTTTTTAAAAAGTTCTTTATAGTCATGACTCATCATACCCGCACAAGATCCGCTTGGCACAACGATAGGGTAATCTTTATCAAATAAATCTACATTATATAAAACAATCTCACGACTTTCATCGAAATAACCTGAGTTAAAAGAAGGTTGAGCGCAACAGGTTTGATTTTTTTTAAAAATCACTTCAATACCTTCACGCCTTAAAAGTTTTATTGCATTTAAAACGCTTTGTTGCATAGCAGCACTTCCTAAGCATGTGGCGTAAAAATACACCTTTTTCATGATCTCTCCTTTTGGGATAATTTAGGATAAATATTCTAATCCTATAAAAATAAAAGCAAAGTAAAATTTCCAACAAATATTCTAAAAACGAATATTTGTTGAAGTAAAACTTAAATTTTTAATTATTTCACTATAACTTCAGGGATGATTCCTTGTAAGAAAAAAGCTATAATACAAGTCCAAATTCCTATTAAAATAATAAAAGCTACAGAATATTTTAATGTGAATTTGAAAAGATCAGATTCTTTTCCTACAAGCCCAACCGCTGCGCAAGCTATAGCAATGCTTTGTGGACTGATCATCTTTCCAACGACCCCACCTACTGAATTAGCCGCTAAAAATAAAGCTTCACTAACACCTAGTTTTTGAGCACTTACTTGTTGTAAGGTTCCAAAAAGTAAATTTGCGCTTGTATCAGAGCCTGTTAAAAACACTCCTATCCAGCCAATGATTGGTGAAAAGAAAGAAAAAGCATCGCCTGTGTGTGCAAAAGCAAGCCCTAAGGTAGTACTCATACCACTATTTTTAGAGATAAAAGCAAAAGCTACAACTAAACCTATAGTGATACAAGGTATGGCCATTTCTTTTAAGGTAGCCCAAAAGCATTCTGCAGCATCTTCAGCTTTAATTTTTAAAATAGCTATAGTTAAAAAAGCTGCAAGCAAAATTGCTGTTCCTGCTTGAGCTACGGTTTTTCCATTGATTAAATCTACACCTAAAGCCAAAGATAAAGGCTTAGCTTCTCCTATGCCTGTGATAGAAGGGCTTAAAATTCCAGTTGTGATATTGCTAAATTGTAAAGTAATACTTGTATAGCTTAAAATTCCGTCCTTATCAAAGAGAGCTTTAAACCAAGGTTGTGTCCAAATGATAATACAAACAATGAGTAAAATAAAAGGCGACCAAGCTTTTAGAATTTGATTAAAGCTTAGAGTATTATCTTGAGTGAAATTACTTTCATTATCAAATCTAAAAATATTTTTTGGTTTCCAAAATTTTAAAAATATAGTCGTAACCGCTAAAGAAACCACAGCTGAAATAATATCAGGCAATTCCGCTCCTAAGTGATTTGAGCTTAAAAATTGAGTAGTTGTAAAGCTTAGCGCCGCAACTAAAATAGCTGGAAAAGTTTCTTTAACGCCTTTAAATCCATCCATTAAAAAAACTATGAAAAAAGGTATAGTAAGGCTTAAAGGAACTAGCATTCTACCTACCATGGCAGAAACTGAATGCTGTTCTATGCCGACAAGATTTGCCATAGCAATAATAGGAATTCCCACCGCACCAAAAGCAACAGGAGCGGTATTTGCGATAAGACAAAGTCCTGCAGCTTGCAAAGGACGCAAACCAAGTCCTACTAAAAGTGCAGCAGTTATAGCCACAGGGCCACCAAAACCTATAGCACCTTCTAAAAATGAACCAAAACAAAAACCTATTAAAATCACTTGAATTCTATGATCTGGAGTAATGCTCATCACGCTTTTTTTAATGATTTCAAAAGAACCCGACTTGATAGAAAGTTTGTAAAGAAAGATTGCCGCAATGATAATCCAAGCTATAGGCCACATACCATTTGTAAAGCCTTGAATAAAACTTGCGCCCACTAAATTCCAAGGCATTTTATAGGCAAATAAAGCTACCAAAGTAGCAAGTATAACAGTTAAAAAACCTGCTTGATAACCTTTAAGTTTTAAAACAACCAAACAAACTAAAAAACATAGTATAGGTAAAAATGCCACTAAAGCACTTAGCCAAATGTTTGAAAAAGGGTCGTAAACTTGTTGCCATGTTAAAATTTGCTCCAATTTTTCCTCCTTGATAATTATCATGTATAAATTTATTGTAACAAAAAATTAAATTAAAATAAAAAAATTATAGAGTAAAGTAAATTATATTGTGTTGTTATTGATTATTTTGTGTATTTTTGTAATATCATAAATATTAAATAAATATAAAAATAGAACAAGAAAAAATCTTATTCTAAAGGGGTAGAAGCTGTTAAAGGTGGAGTTATAATCATTAGTTCGTTTACTTCATAAAAAATTAGGATCTAAGGTGCAAGGGGCTATTCTAAAGCGTTTTTGTGTAGGAATATTTGGATTAAAAAGTTACCATACATTCATCAGATTCCAAAACTAAAGAACAAATTTGCACATCTGAAGTTGTTGTTGGCATTCATAGAAAATACAGTTTCTAGTTTACCATCTTTTAGATTATCTCGACAAGATTTTGCTCCAAAGATTCCATCTTCTAGGATGGTCAAACAAAGATCGCTTTCCTTTGGATTTGTAAATTGCACATAACCAAAAGGAAGTTCATTGGCTAATTTATCTTTTTGTTTTAACTCATTGCTTAAAACAATTTCTTTAATATTCCAATTTTGATCAATAGGATCTTTTGAGATATCTCTAAAGGTGCTTAAAAAAATTCCCGTTTCTAAACTTCCTATAGAAACCATTTCGGTAAAATCTTTCAAATCTCCAGTAGGAGTTGCAAAGGCTAAAGTTATAAACATAAAAAATAAAGCAACAATTTTTTCATATTAAATGTCTTAAAATTTTCTAAAATTAACTGGAAAATGATCTTAAACTTGCAAGCATCAAAATCACAGCTAAAAGTGGTGGAGTATAGGCTTGTTGTATGTTTAATTGCCTGTAATTGCATAATCAATAGTCCCTCCGTTTGCTTGAGTTACACTAGTTGGAAAAACCACTCTAATTTTATTTGCTAATTCTCTATCCACTGTATTTGTTATAGTAGAAGGATCGCGGTTAAAATCCCCTGCTATCATCCAGTTAACTTGAGGTATATTTACAAAATGTGTATTTATGGGCTGTGATAATTGCTCCTACATCTGTTCCTTCATTGGCTAAAGCATAGATATTGAAAAAAAGCATCACTTCCATCGCGAATTCCTATAATGGGTCTTGAAACTATAGCTAAATTTACACGATTAGCTTCTACATCAATGTGAGAATAATAAATAAAAACCCTATCAGGTCTTGAAAGAGTCCTCAAATTCTACTCATATTCGTCAATAGGCGTTCCACTTTGTTGCACATGGCGTCCTATTGGAGTGGCTATTCTTAGTAAAGTTCCTATTTCTTGTATCATCAAGATATCTAAGGGGTTTGCTCCACTTGCAAGTTGTCTTACTGCATTATTGTTGATGCTACTAGTTAAAGGTGGGGTAAATAGGAGTAATAAGTACTAAATCAGCATTGCTAATTAAACTTGGAATTTCTTGATTGGTAGGAAAAATAGGTTCAAAATCCAGTTTTAAAGAGTGAGTGTCTTCAAATTCCCCAAATGAACGCCCCAAAGGATTTACATTTTCAAAATTTAGAAGAACATGCATTAAAGAAAAAAATCATAAAACAAAAATAAAAACTTTAATTTTTTGCATTAAAAACCTTGATTATGTATTTAAATTTTTTAAGAAAATAATAACATAATTTTCATTATAATTTTCCGCTTCTTAAAATGTTTTATTTTGTTGTTTTTAAAGGTAGAATTTACATGCATCTTAAACACTTATATTTTAGTATTTCTCAAATTTTTAATTTTTACAAAGAAGGTTTTAAAAATTTAACTCTTGGAAAGACCCTTTGGAAAATTATCTTTATCAAACTTTTTGTTATGTTTGTGATTTTAAAACTTTTTGTTTTTGATGTAAATTTTAATTCTATTTTTAAAAGCGACAAAGAAAAAAGCACTTTTGTACTCAAAAATCTTACACTTGAAGGAAAATAAATGAACGAGCTTAATAGCGTTGATTGGTCAAGAGCGCAGTTTGCTTTAACTGCACTTTATCATTTTTTGTTTGTGCCTTTAACCTTAGGTTTATCTTTTATCATTGCTATCATGGAGACTATCTATGTAAAAACTAAAAATGAAAGATGGAAAAAAATCACCAAATTTTGGCTTTCATTATTTGCTATAAATTTTGCTATCGGTGTAGCTACAGGTATTATAATGGAATTTGAATTTGGAACAAACTGGGCAAATTATAGCTGGTTTGTGGGAGATATTTTTGGTGCACCTTTGGCGATTGAAGGTATTATGGCATTTTTTTTAGAGGCTACTTTTTTTGCAGTTATGTTTTTTGGCTGGGATAAAGTAAGTAAGGGTTTTCACTTACTTTCAACTTGGTGTGTGGCTATAGGAAGTAATCTTTCTGCTTTTTGGATTTTAGTGGCAAATGGTTGGATGCAATATCCTGTAGGAATGAGCTTTAACCCTGATACAGCAAGAAATGAAATGCAAAGCTTTTTTGAAGTAGCACTTTCTCCTGTGGCTATTTCAAAATTTTTACATACCATAGGCAGTGGTTATGTGATTTCAGCTTTATTTGTAATAGGAATTTCAGCTTGGTTTATGTTAAAGGGACGCCATATTATCGAGGCTAAAAAAAGCTTAGTTGTAGGAGCTAGTTTTGGTTTGGTTTGTTCAATCTTTTTGTTTTTCAGCGGAGATGAAAGTGCTTACCGTGTAACTCAAACTCAACCTATGAAACTTGCAGCTATGGAAGGGGTTTATCAAGGTGAACATCGTGCAGGACTTGTGCCTTTTGGAATTTTAAACCCTAAAAAAACCATAGACAATAACGAAAGTGTGTTTTTATTTGACATTACTATACCTTACGCTCTTTCTATATTAGGAAACCGTGATCCAAATTCTTTTGTTCCAGGAATTGAAGATTTAATCTATGGAAATGAAAGCAAAGGTATAGAACCTATGCAAAATCGTATCGATAGAGGAAAAATCGCTATACAAGCTCTAAAAGACTATAAACTTGCTAAAGAAAACAATGATACAATAGCTATGGCAAATCACAAATCTATTTTAGAAACTCATTTTAAAGATTTTGGTTATGGATATTTAGAAAAACCAAGTGATACTATTCCGCCTGTGGCTTTAACTTTTTATAGCTTTCATATTATGGTTGCTTTAGGAAGTTTTTTCTTTTTACTTTTCATCGTTACGCTTTATCTTACTATGGCAAATGATATTGAGAAATTTAGAAAAGTACTTTGGGTGTGTTTGTTATCCATTCCATTGGGTTATATTGCTGCTGAAGCAGGTTGGATTGTTGCTGAAGTAGGCAGACAACCTTGGGCAATTCAAGACTTACTTCCCGTACATATCGCAGCAACACAACTTGGAAAAGTCAATGTTCAAATTTCATTTTGGATTTTTGCAGTACTTTTTACAGCCTTATTGATTGCAGAAGTTAAAATAATACTTACTCAGATTAAAAAAGGTTTTGACGCACATGCAGGACATACTCCACTTATGGGCAAAGGAGAAAAATAATGTTTTTTGGTTTAGAACTTGAAGGTTTGCAAATTTATTGGTGGTTGATTTTAAGTTTGCTCGGTGGACTTTTAGTTTTTATGTTTTTTGTCCAAGGTGGACAGACTTTAATCGATGAGCTTAGCAAGGATGAGCTTGAAAAAACCATGCTAGTCAATTCTTTAGGGCGTAAATGGGAGCTTGGTTTTACAACTCTCGTACTTTTTGGTGGAGCAGCTTTTGCAGCTTTTCCACTTTTTTATAGTACCAGTTTTGGCGGAGCTTATTGGGCTTGGCTTTGTATTTTATTTTGTTTTATTTTACAAGCTGTGGCTTATGAGTATCGTAAAAAAGAAAATAATGTTTATGGCTCTAAAACCTATGAAATTTTTCTTAAAATCAATGGTTATTTAGGTGTATTTTTAATCGGAGTTGCAGTAAGTAGCTTTTTTAGCGGTTCTGAATTTATCTTAAATGAGCATAATTTTGTTTCTTGGCAAAACCCTTTGCACGGCTTAGAACTTTTACTCAATCCTTTTAATTATCTCTTAGGCTTAGCTTTAGTATTTTTAGCAAGACTTTTAGGCGCAGCGTATTTTATGAACAATATCAATGATGAGAATATCAAAATAAGAGCTATGAAAAAACTTATGATCAATAGTATTTTGTTTTTACCTTTTTTCTTAGGTTTTTTAGCGTGGATTTTTTTAAAAGATGGTTTTAGCGTAGATGCCAATGGAACTGTAAGCATGAGTGCGAATTTGTATTTATATAATTTCTTAAATCAAATGATTTTTGCTATCTTGCTTGCTATCGGTGTGATTTTAGTGCTTTTAGGTATGATTCAAGGAGCAAAAGGTTGCTCTAAAGCTATTTTTACCCTAGGACTTGGAACGGTTTTAACAGTTTTTGCTTTATTATCAAGCATTGGTTTAGGTCAAAGTGCTTTTTACCCATCTTTAAGTGATTTGCAAAGTTCTTTAACTTTAAAAAATGCAAGTTCAAGCTATTATACTCTAAGCGTCATGGCTTATGTGTCTTTACTTGTACCCTTTGTTTTAACTTATATTATCTATGTTTGGAATGCAATGGATAAAGTAAAAATTACACGCGAAGAAATCGCAAACGATGATCACGCATATTAAGGAGAAAAAATGTTACATGCTTTGTTTTTATTGGCTTGGCCTTTAGTAATTTATCTAAGCTATAAATTTATAATGCTAAATATCAATCAATTAGAAAAAGATAGCAAACTATAAAGCAAGATAAGATTTAAACCGATATAAGTATAAATCTTTTCAAAATATTGCAATTTTCCCATTTTTGGGCATCTTTTAATCATAAATCTTTTAAAGCTTCATTAGCAGCATCAAGGGCGTGAATAAGGCTTGTGTCAAAAATTTTAATATTTGTATCATTTTTGGATATTAATAAACCAATTTCAGTGCAAGCTAAAAGCACTCCCTTTGCCCCTTTTTCTTGTAGTTTTTTTATAATATTTAAATATTTTTCTTTAGAATCTTGCTTGATTTTACCTTTGCAAAGCTCATTAAAAATAATATCATTAACGATTTTTATATCTTCATCGCTAGGAGTAATAACGCTAATATTTTCTTCAATCAGTATTTTTTTATAAAAATCCTGAGTCATTGTGTATTTAGTACCCAATAAACCAATTTTTTGTATGTTTTCTTGTTTTAAAGCCTTAGCAGAACTTTTTGCAATATGCAAAATAGGGATATTTATGTTTTGTTGAATTTCATCAAAAACCTTATGCATAGTATTAGTTGCAATTATTATAAAATTAGCCCCTGCAAGTTCTAATTTTTTAGCACATTGAGTCAAAATTTGTGCAGCTTCTTGCCATTTATCTTGGCTTTGTAAATTTTCTATTTCTTCAAAATTAACACTGTAAAGTAAAATTTTTGCAGAATTTAAAGATTTTAATTTATCATTTATAGCTTGATTTATTGTTTTATAATAAGTAATAGTGCTTTCAAAACTCATTCCGCCTATAATACCAATGGTTTTCATTTTTCTCCTTAAGAATTAATTTTTGAGTTATTTTATTACAATATATTTCATAGAAATACGATTTATTTTTAAACAAATAAATATATTTTAATATTTTTATTAAAATTTAAAATAATTTTTTAAACTATTTTCCAATCTACAGGAATTTTACCAACTTTTTTTAAAAATTCATTAGCTTTTGAAAAATGCTTACAACCTAAAAATCCTGTTCTAGCTAAAGGGCTTGGGTGGGCCGCTTTTAAAATCAAATGCTTAGTATTATCAATCAAAATCTCCTTGCTTTTTGCGTAATTTCCCCAAAGCATAAAAACAAGCCCTGATTTTTCATTGCTTAATTTATGTATTATAGCATCACTAAATTCTTGCCAACCCCACGAACTATGACTAGCTGCTTTACTTGCTTCAACGCTAAGAATAGAATTTAAGAGCAAAACTCCTTGTTTTGCCCAAGAGCTTAAATCTCCGCTTTTTGCTGGAGTGATGTTTAAATCATTTTGCAATTCTTTAAAAATATTATTAAGACTTGGTGGGATTTTTACATTTTTTGGAACCGAAAAACTAAGCCCCATTGCTTGGTTTGGTTGATGATAGGGATCTTGTCCTAGGATAATAATTTTAATTTCTTTTAAGGGACATAAATTAAAAGCATTAAAGATTAAATTTGCAGGCGGATAAATAATTATATTTTGATCAATCGCATTTAGGTATTGTTTTTTGATTTCTAGAAAATATTTTTTTTGAAATTCGTCTCTTAAAAATTCTTTCCAGTCATCATTTATTTTAATCTTATCTATGTTTATTGTAATTTCTTCCATGTTATCCCTAATTATTTAAATTATTAAAAATTTTATTCTAGCAAAAAAAGCTTGCAAAAATATATTAATTTTTTTTGAAGTAAATAAAATTTTTTATATTAATAAAAATTAAATATAAAGACATAATTTAGGATATAAAAATACTTAATTTATTATATTTTGAAAGTATTTTAATTATTAACCAATTATTAACTAAAAATGCAATATCATTATTTTATGATTTAAATCAAAAATTTTTGATTTTAAATTAAAATACTTTTTATGAAAGGTTCAAAATGGGAACAAGAAAAGAACATGATTTTATTGGGGAATTGGAAATCTCTGATGAGGTTTATTATGGAGTGCAAACTTTTAGAGCTGTTGAAAATTTTGATATTTCTCATGATAGATTAAAAGATTTTCCTCGCTTTGTTAGAGCTTTGGCTAGAGTAAAAAAAGCTGCAGCTATGGCAAATCATGAATTAGGTCTTTTGGATAAAAATATCCAAGATGCGATTATTAAAGCGTGCGATAAAATTTTAGAAGGCGGGTATTATGATCAATTTGTAGTAGATATGATCCAAGGAGGTGCTGGAACAAGTACAAATATGAATGCTAATGAAGTTATAGCAAACATAGGACTTGAACTTATGGGTCATAAAAAAGGTGAATACCAATATCTTCATCCAAATGATCATGTTAATTTAAGCCAAAGTACTAACGATGCTTATCCTACAGCTTTACACCTTGCTTTGCATGATTATTTAAGTGATTTGGCAAAAGCTATGGAACATCTAAAAAAAGCTTATGAGAGAAAAGCTGAAGAATTTAAAGATGTTCTTAAAATGGGTAGAACCCAACTGCAAGATGCTGTACCTATGACTTTAGGTCGTGAATTTAAAACTTTTGCCGTAATGATAGGTGAAGATATACAAAGAGTATTAGAAGCTAGAAAATTGATTTTAGAGATCAATTTGGGCGGAACTGCTATTGGAACGGGAATTAATTCTCATCCTGATTATCCGAAGGTTGTAGAAAGAAAAATAAGAGAAGTGACAGGTTTTGAATATACTGTGGCTGAGGATTTGATCGAGGCGACTCAAGATACGGGAGCTTATGTACAAATTTCAGGTGTTTTAAAACGTGTTGCAACAAAACTTTCTAAAGTATGTAATGACTTAAGACTTTTAAGTAGTGGTCCAAAATGTGGCCTTAATGAGATTAATCTTCCAAAAATGCAACCAGGTAGTTCTATCATGCCAGGTAAGGTAAATCCTGTTATTCCTGAAGTAGTTAATCAAGTTTGTTATTTTGTTATTGGAGCAGATGTAACTGTAACTTTTGCTTGTGAGGGTGGACAATTACAACTTAATGTTTTTGAACCAGTTGCAGCATATAGCTTATTTAATTCTATTGTAATGCTAGAAAAAGCAATGTATACTTTAGCTGATAAATGTATAGATGGTATTACTGCAAATGAAAAAATTTGTTCAGACTTTGTCTATAATTCAGTAGGTATAGTAACAGCTTTAAATCCTTATATTGGTTATGAAAATTCAGCTTCTATAGCTAAAGAGGCAATGAACACTGGAAAAAGAGTGGCTGATATTGCGCTTGAAAGAGGGCTTTTAAGTAAAGAACAAATTGATGAAATTTTAACACCATCAAATATGCTAAATCCTCACATGGAAGCTAAAAAATAGCATTTTAGGATTTAATATGGATATAATGATAATTTTGCAAGTAATCGTCCTTCTTGGGGCAATTTTTATCGGTATTCGCCTAGGCGGTATTGCTATAGGTTATGCTGGAGGATTGGGTGTAGTTATACTAGGACTTGTTTTAGGTATGAAACCTGGTAATATTCCTTGGGATGTTATTTTAATTATTGCTGCAGCTATTGCAGCAATTTCTGCTATGCAACAAGCAGGTGGACTTGATTATATGGTAAGGGTGACAGAAAAAATTTTAAGATCAAGCCCTAAATTTATAAATTATTTAGCTCCAGCTTGTGGATGGTTGCTTACAATCTTAGCAGGAACAGGAAATGCAGTATTTTCTTTAATGCCTGTTGTAGTTGATGTTGCAAAATCTCAAAACATAAAACCTAGTGTTCCACTTTCATTAATGGTTGTTTCTTCGCAAATTGGAATCACTGCTTCTCCTGTAAGTGCAGCTGTGGTTTATATGAGCGGCGTTTTAGAGCCACTTGGATGGAATTATCCAACTTTAATTGGAATTTGGATCGGTACAACTTTTATAGCTTGTATGCTTACAGCTTTTATAGTGAGTTTAATCACTCCTATGGATTTAAGCAAAGATAGTGTTTATCAAGAACGCTTAAAAGCAGGACTTGTTAAAGATGCAGGAGCTATTTTACATGGTGAAGATAAACCAGGTGCTAAACTTTCAGTAGGAATTTTCTTGATCACTGTTTTGGCAGTTGTACTTTATGCAACTGCAATTTCAAGTAATATTAAATGGATTGATCCTGTTGTGGTTCCAAGAGATGCAGCTATTATGAGCTTTTTACTTACTGCAGCAACTTTGATCACTTGGCTTTGTAAAGTTGAACCAGGTAAAATTCTTGATACCAGTGTATTTAAAAGTGGTATGACTGCTTGTGTTTGTGTTTTTGGTGTAGCATGGCTTGGAAATACTTTTGTTGCAGGACACGAAGCTTCTATTAAAGAAGTAGCAGGCGACTGGGTTAAACAAACCCCTGCTATGTTAGCAGTTGCATTTTTCTTTGCAAGTATGCTTTTATATTCTCAAGCAGCAACCGCAAAGGCCATTGTACCTGTAATTATCACCGCTTTAGGAATTTCAGCAACAAATCCGCATGATTCTTATATGCTTGTAGCTTGTTTTGCAGCAGTTTCAGCACTTTTTGTGCTTCCAACTTATCCAACCTTACTTGGCGCTGTGCAAATGGATGATACAGGAACGACTAGAATTGGTAAATTTATATTTAATCACTCTTTCTTTATACCAGGAGTTTTAGCTATTGCAATTGCTGTAGCATTAGGCTTTGTATTAGCTCCTATGCTTATTTAAATCAAACCCTAGGTTTTTCTCCTAGGGTGAAAATTTTTTCATTAGTTTTTAAGTATATACTACGCTATAATATTCATTTTTAATTTTCTTTAAGAAAGGAATTTAATGAAGATAAAAGTTGGGTTGATTTTTTCAGGTATTGTTTGCCTTTTTTTAACAGCTTGTGTTAATCAGGTTAAACAAAATACAACATTTGAAAATGCTTTAACACAAAAATATTGTGGTGATGATTTTTTCAATCAAAATTTAAAAAAAATTAAAAAAAATGATGATGTCATTTATACAGGATTAAATGCAGGTTTGATTGCTAGAAATTGTGGTGATTTTAACAAAAGTAATGTATTTTTTGATGCTGTGGAAGAATCTTATAAATATGATGTGGATTTAGAAAATGTAGGCTCTAAAGCAGCTAAATTTGTTGGTACAACCTTGCTTAATGATACTATAGTTGATTATGATGGTTCTTTATATGAAAGAATTATGGTTAATATATATAAAGCTCTAAACTATATGGAAGAAGATGATTATGAAAATGCAAGAGTTGAGTTTAATCGTGCTTTAATGCGTCAAGATAAGGCAAAAGAATATTTTGCTAAAGAAATTGAGAAAAATCGTGCTGATTTAGATAAGGCAAAAGAAGATAAAAATTATGATAAAAATATGAATGAAAACTCAAAAGTTATAGAAGCACAATACGATAACTTATTTAAAGAGTTTGATACAACAAAAAATTTCATAAATCCTTATGCGACTTATCTTGCTTCAATATTTTTCTTTATGGATAAAGATTATAGAAAAGCTGCAGATTTATTTAGAGAAGTAGCTATTATTTATCCAAAAAACAAAACTATCAAAAAAGAGGCTAAAATTTTTAAAGAATATGCCACAAAAATAAAAGTCAAAAAAGCTAAAAAATATGTTTTTGTAGTTTATGAAAATGGATTTGGTGTAGTTAAGGATGAATTTGCTTTAACCTTACCTTTTATAGTGGATAAAAAAATTATTAGCACAAATATTGCTTTACAAACCTTGAAAAAAAGGGAAGCTTCTTTTGCAAATTTAAATATAAATGGTCAAAATACAAATGATTTTGTAAATTTAGACAATATTGTCGCTACTGAATTTAAAATAAATATGCCTGCAATGATTGCTAAAGCCTTAGCTCAAACTATAATTAAAACCACTTTAAATGTAGCTGTTGCAAATAATGACTCTACAGGTGGATGGCTAAGTCTTGCAACAGCAGTAGCAACTGCTGCAACCAACAAAGCTGATGTGCGTTCTTGGAGAGGTTTACCAAAAAGTATTGCCATAGCAACAATAGAAAACGACGGAAATTTAGAAATCAAAGATCCACAAGGCAATATTTTGTTTCAAAAATCATTGGATAAAAATAAAAATGCTCTTGTGATAGTGCGTTCTTTTGCTCCGTATTTACCTGCAAGTGTTGCTATCATGGAAAAATAAGGCTAAAAGATGAAAAAAATTATTTTATTTATTTTAATGTTTTTACTTGGTGCTTGTACACCAAGTTATCAAATAGTATCAAATCAAAATACTGTAATTTTAGGTTCAAATTTACCAAAAAGTTTAGTAAAACAATTTCAAAAGCGTATAAATAGCAATGGTTATTTAGAATTTGAAGTGATTTTACGCAGTACTTTTGCTAAAGATGTAATTTATAAAGTAGATTGGTTAGATAAAGATGGTTTTGTGCTAAGAGATGTTTTAAATGAGGATTATCAAGCCCTTAGAATTCCAGCAGGACAAGAGGTAATTCTTCGTAAACTTGCATCTGATACAAGAGCGAAGGATTTTAGATTAGAAATTAAAGCAAAAAATTAATCTCATTTTAGGAAGGATAAATCATGAAAAAAACAAAAATTTTAGGAACAGCTCTTATTGGAGCTTTGCTTTTTAGTGGTTGTGCGCAAACAGCTTATACAGATGGAAAGGCAAGTCAGGTAAAAAAAGGCGATGCTTTAACCTTGGGTCTTGATAGACAAGATTTTGAAAGTGCAGCTGAAACTATGATAAATAGTATGTTAAGCGATCCTGCTTTTGCAAATATTAAACCAGGTACAAGAAAGGTTATTGCTATTGGTAGGGTTGTGAATGATACCCCGCAAAGAATCGATACTGAAAAACTCACCGCAAAAATCACTTCTGCATTAAGAAAATCAGGTAAATTTGTTCTAACTTCGGCAGTTGCTGCAGGCGGAGCGCTTGATAGCATGAGTGAAGATGTAAGAGAATTAAGAGATAATGATGAGTTTAATCAAAAAACCATAGCAAAAAAAGGGACATTGGTATCGCCTGATTTTTCTCTTGCGGGTAAAATTAGACAAGATAATGTAAAACTTAGCAATGGTAAAACTCAAGTAGAATACTTTTTCTTACTAAGACTTACTGATTTAACATCAGGTTTAGTTTATTGGGAAGATGAGCAAACTATTGATAAAACTGGTTCTAGTAAATCAGTTACTTGGTAAAATAAAAATTAATTTATGAATAAAATTTTTAGCTCAAGTGTTTAGCTTGAGCTTTTTTTTTATGATTTTTAAAAGGATATGAAATGAAAAAAATATTATTTATTGGCTCTTTAGTTATGGCAAGTTTACTTTATGCACAAGGTTCCCAGCCTGTAGAAATTACACAACAAGATATAAATACTCAAAATGAAATGTCTGATGCAAGTACTAAGGATA
The DNA here is from genome assembly GCF_001762325.1 of Campylobacter sp. BCW_6871. NCBI lineage: Bacteria > Pseudomonadati > Campylobacterota > Epsilonproteobacteria > Campylobacterales > Campylobacteraceae > Campylobacter > Campylobacter sp. BCW_6871. The sequence continues at coordinate 58,381 of NZ_MJWQ01000014.1, forward strand.
TTACCCCAAAATCAATTGAAGATTTTTTTGAAGAATTTGTCGATAATTTCGGTATAGAATATGGTATAACCAAAGATGGAAAAACTTTTTATACGGGAAAAAGTACTGTTGCTGTAAATGATACTGATCCACAATTTGCACAAGCTTTACAAAATGCTTACCAAAAAGCAATGTTAAATTTACAAAGCGAATTTATAAGAGATGTTTTTGGAAGAATTGCTACAAGCAGGATTCAAAATTATGAAGCAGATAATTCTACTAATGCTAAAGAATTTGATGAATTGCCAAAAGGTGATAAGGTTGATCAAATTTTAAATAAACTTACACAATTAGCTGGTGCTCAGCTTGATAAGGCATTAAAAGATTTAGGTATAGATACAAATTCTTTAAGCGAAGACAGAAAAAAGACTTTATTAAAGCAAGAATTTCTTAATAAAACTATGACAAATGCCATAGGTTCTATGAGTGGACTTGTTCCTGTGCAAACTATAGTTACACAAAGAAGAGGTGAGTATGATGTAGGTGTTATTGCTGTTATTTCCAATAAAACTCGCCAATTAGCAAAAGATATGGCACTAGCAAGACAGAGTGCTATTAAGGGTAAAGGCAAGGCAATAAGTGAGTATCTGCCAAAAGATACAAAAGGCTTTTTAAATGAATATGGAATTCGCTTAGTTTATGATGAAAATGGTGCACCTATTATTTTAAGTTATGGAAACTGGGGTTATGTAGCAGATTCTAGCAATGCTAAAAAAACAAATATTTTAGAAGATAGAGCCAAAGAAACAGCACTTACTATGGCTGATGCTGCTATTATAGAGTTTATTAATACAAATTTAAGTCTTAAAGATGAAAGAACAACTGGTGATACTTACGAGGAAATTATCAAACAAAGTATTAATGTTAATGATAGTTCCACTCAAGAACAAACTCAAAACATAACAAATATTATTGACAAAGTAAATAGTAAAATAAAAGCAAGCGCAAGCGGTAAAATTCGTGGTATTCGTACTCTTAAAAAATGGAGCTATACAAGTGAAAATGGTATTGAACATGTAGGAGCTGTGAGATTTTATTCTTATGAAAATTTAGCCAACACAAATGAGGCTTTAAATTCAAAGTCAAATGCAACAAAAAATGAAGCTAAAAAATCTTCTAGCATACAAAGAAGTTCTAATGTTGTAAATAGCATGGATGATTTTTAAAGGTAAAAGATGAAAATAACTAAAATTCTTTTTTTAGGCTTATTTTTAAGCCTAAGTCTTAATGCTAAAGTTATAACCACAACTTCAACAAAATCAAGCACAGGCGAAGGCACAGGTTTGACTAGGGAAGATGCGATAAACAATGCCATTATAGAAGCTATAGGAAAAATGAGCGGAGTAAGCATCAATTCTCTTAAGAAATCTAACACTAGCGTTTCAACTGATAATTCAGGTTCAAACATACAAGATAATTACAGCGAGCAAATTTCAAAAGCCACCAAAGGTAGAGCCGATACTTATGAAATCAATAGTGTTGAACAAGATGCAAATGGTAAATATACAGCCAATGTAACGATTTTTAAAACCACAACAACAAAAAAGTATCAAGTTCCAGGTTTAAGTGCAGATAATAGAAGAAGTATTACTGTTTTTGATTCTACTCCAGATGCTGCAAAAAGAGGCATAGGCTCAGCTTTGCAACAAAAAATCATTTCTGATTTATTGCAAAGTCGTAAATTTAATGTTTTAGACCGTGATTCTAGTGGCTATTATGAAATGGAAAAAGCTTTAATCAAAAGTGGCGACGCAGCTAGTGATGAAGTTTATAAACTTAAAAATGTGTTAGCAACAGATTATATTTTATTGTTTTCTATTTCAGGACTTGAAGGTAAGCAAAAAACAAGCAATTTAACAGGAAAAAGCAAAACTGAAATTGAAGTTATCGTAGATTATCGTGTGTTTTTATTTGCTACAAGACAAATTAAATTTTCTAATACTTTAAGTATGAAAGTTAACATTAAAGACGATAGCCTTAGCGCCAATGAAGCTGCACTCAAACAAATTGCAAATCGTATTGCAGGAGATATTTTAAATGCAATTTATCCTTTGAAAGTTGCAAGCGTTGAAAACAATGAAGTAGTATTTTCTCAAAGCTTAAATCAAGGTGATATTTATGAATGTTTTGCTCTTGGGAAGGTTATAAAAGATGCTTATACAAAAGAAAATACAGGAAGAGTAGAAAGCAAAACAGGAAGTATTGAAATCACTCGCACAAGCCCTAAACTTTCTTATGCAAAAATCACAGAAGGTAGTGTAAAAGTAGGCGATATTTGTAGACCTTTAATTGGTAGCAATAGTGGAAATGGTTATACTATAGGTCGTGATGCAAATTATGAAACCCAAGAAGGTGGCGGAGTAAATCTAGGCTTTTAAATTTTTAGAGTTTGATTTTTCTCAAACTCTAAATCCTTTCTTAAATTCATCAAAAATTAAAGAAAAATTTTGTAAAATCAAAATTTTATTAAACCACTAAAGCTTTTAAATCCGTTATTGCGGTGCTTTATGGTACTACCAATTTATAAGGAAAAGCAATGTATGCTATTATCAAACACAGTGGAAAGCAATACAAAGTAAGTGTTGGCGATGAGCTAAAACTAGATCACTTTGAAGCTGAAAGCAAAGCAAGTATTGAAGTAAGCGAAGTTCTTGCTATCAATGATAAAGAATTAAAGGTAGGTGCGCCTTTCGTAGCAGGTGCAAAAGTTGTTTTGGAAGTGATCAATCACGGAAAAGATAAAAAAGTTGTGATTTACAAAAAAAGACGCAGAAAAGATTCTAAACTCAAACGCGGTTTTAGAAGACAATTTACTCGCGTTGTAGTAAAAGATATCAAAGCTTAAGGAGTAAAGAATGGCACACAAGAAAGGTCAAGGTTCAACTCAAAATAACCGCGATTCTATAGGTCGTCGTTTAGGTGTTAAAAAATTTGGTGGCGAGTTTGTTAGAGCTGGAAATATCATCATCCGCCAAAGAGGAACTGCAACTCATGCAGGTAACAATGTAGGTATGGGAAAAGATCATACTATCTTTGCTTTGATTGATGGTTTTGTAAAATTCGAAAGAAAAGATAAAGATAGAAAAAAAGTTTCTGTATATCCTGCATAAGTTTTTAGGACGCTTTTTAGCGTCTTGAAAACTTTAAATTTATGAATTTAACTTCTTTTATTTACTCAAATTTAGCTTTATAAATTTAAAGTCAAAGGCAATTTAAATGTTTATTGATAGTGTTAAAATTACTTTAGCTTCAGGCGATGGTGGTAAAGGTGCTGTAAGTTTTCGCCGTGAAAAACATGTTCCACTTGGTGGCCCTGATGGAGGAGATGGTGGAAATGGTGGCGATATTATTTTCGTATGTGATAATAATACCCACACTCTTGTAAATTTCAAAGGCAAAAGAGAATTACGCGCACAAAATGGTGCTGGTGGAATGGGACGCAATAAAAATGGCAAAAAGGGTGAAAATTTAGAACTTATAGTGCCCGAAGGAACGCAAGTTATCGATGCACAAACTAATGAAATTTTACTCGATCTTACCAAAGAAGGACAAAAAGAGCTTTTTTTAAAAGGTGGAAAAGGCGGACTTGGCAACACTCATTTTAAACACGCCACTAATCAACGCCCCGATTACGCACAACCTGGTATAAAAGGAGAAAGTCGCTTAGTTAGACTTGAACTTAAACTTATTGCCGATGTAGGGCTTGTGGGCTTTCCAAATGTGGGAAAATCTACTCTTATAAGCGTTGTTTCAAATGCAAAACCTGAAATTGCAAATTATGAATTTACCACCCTTACTCCAAAACTTGGACTCGTAGATGTAGATGAGTATAATTCCTTTGTTATGGCTGATATTCCAGGGATTATCGAAGGAGCAAGTGGGGGTAAAGGCTTAGGACTTGCTTTTTTAAAGCACATAGAAAGAACGAGCTTTTTACTTTTCGTGCTTGATCCTATGAGAGAAATGCCTTTAAAAGAACAATTTATAGTACTAAGAAAAGAACTTGAAAAATTTTCCAATGAACTTTTTGGGCGTAAATTTGGCATCATGATTTCAAAAAGTGATAGTGTTAATTTAGGAGAAGAATTTGCCGAGCAAATTGCTTTAAACATTAATGAGTTAGAAAATTATCTCAAAGAAATAAATAATCCGCAAAGCTTTTTAATCAAAGTCTCAAGCCTTGAAAAAACAGGACTTAAAGAACTTAAATTCATGCTTTTAGAAGAAATTAAAACTTTAAGAAATAACAAATAAAAATTTTAACAATCTAGGAAGTGTTTTATATTAAAAATTTCAAACACTCCCTATTTTTTCAAAAAATAACTAGTTTATATGAAATTTTGGCTAAAATTATAAAAATTTTTCAAGGAATAAGCATGAAAAGAATAGTTGTTAAAGTGGGTTCTCATGTGATTAGCGAAGAAAACATTTTAAGTTTTGAGCGTCTTAAAAATTTAGTCGCATTTTTAGCTAAACTCATGGAAAAATATGAAGTGATTTTAGTAACTTCAGCGGCTATTTCAGCAGGACACACCAAACTAGATATCGATAGAAAAAACCTCATTAATAAACAAGTTTTAGCCGCTATTGGACAACCTTTTTTAATCAGTGTTTATAACGAGCTTTTAGCCAAATTTAATAAACTAGGTGGACAAATTTTACTTACAGGTAAGGATTTTGACTCTAGAAAAGCTACCAAACACGCAAAAAATGCTATCGATATGATGATAAATTTAGGAATTTTGCCTATTATCAATGAAAATGACGCTACAGCTATAGAAGAAATTGTCTTCGGTGATAATGATAGCTTAAGTGCTTATGCTACGCATTTTTTTGATGCGGATTTGCTTGTGATTTTAAGCGATATTGATGGATTTTATGATAAAAATCCTAGTGAATTTAGTGATGCAAAGCGTTTAGAAAAAATCACTCATATTAAAGAAGAATGGCTACAAGCAACCATAAAAACAGGCAGTGAACACGGAACAGGCGGTATAGTAACCAAACTTAAAGCAGCTAAATTTTTACTTGAACACAATAAAAAAATGTTTTTAGCAAGTGGATTTGATTTAAGTGCGGCAAAGACATTTTTATTAGAAGATAAACAAATAGGTGGAACTTTGTTTGAGTGATTAATTTATTAAATTCTCTTTTAAAATCAAATAAGTTATAATTAAAACTTTTAATTTCACACAAAGCGAAAAAATGAAAAAAATTATTTTTATGGGTACTCCATCTTACGCAACTTGTATTTTAAAAGCACTAGTAGAAAATGAAAATTTTAAACTCGTAGCACTTTTTACCCAGCCTGATAAAGCTGTAGGTAGAAAGCAAATTTTAACTCCAAGTGATACTAAGGCTTTTTTAAGTCAAAATTATCCTAGTATTCCTATTTTTACTCCAAGTTCTTTAAAAGATGAAAATATTATAAGAGAGATTAAGGATTTAAATCCTGATTTTATCGTGGTTGCTGCCTATGGTAAAATTTTACCTAAAGCCATTTTGGATTTAGCACCTTGTGTGAATTTGCACGCTTCTTTACTTCCAAAATACCGTGGTGCCAGTCCGATCCAAAGTGCAATTTTAAACAAAGATGAAAAAAGTGGAGTTTGCACCATGCTGATGGAAGAAGGGCTTGACACAGGTGCTATACTTGAAAGCTTAGAATGTGATATAAAAGATAAAAATTCAAGTGAAGTTTTTGAACTTTTAGCAAATTTGGCCGCTAAGCTCATCCTCTCTACTCTTTTAAATTTCGATAAAATCACCCCTAAAAAACAAGAGGAAAGTCTAGCAACACTTTGTAGAAAAATCAAAAAAGAAGATGGACTTATAAATTTGCAAAATGCAAGAGAACTTTATCAAAAATATCTAGCTTTTACTCCTTGGCCTGGAGTTTTTTTGGAAAATGGACTTAAATTCTTAGAACTTGAACTTGTGGATGAATTAAAACAAAATGCTAGGATGGGTGAAATTTTAGAATTAGAAAAAGAAAGTTTTTTGCTTGCTTGCAAACAAGGAGTTTTGCGTATTAAAAAACTTCAAGAAAGTGGAAAAAAAGTTCTTGATGGTAGGACTTATTTAAATGGAAAAAGGCTTAAAAGTGAAGATAGTTTGTGTTGAAAGTATAGACTCAACTCATCTTTTTTTATGCGAGCAAATACGCAATGGAAAGATTGATGGAAATTTTGCTATTTATGCTTTAGAACAAACAAATGGAGTTGGAAGCAGGGAAAATTCTTGGCAAAGCTCTAAAGGAAATTTACATCTTTCTTTTTGTATTAAAGAAGAAGATTTACCAAAAGATTTACCTTTGGCCTCTGTGAGCATTTATTTTGCTTATTTACTTAAAGAAGTTTTACAAGAAAAAGGTTCTAAAATTTGGCTTAAATGGCCTAACGATCTATATTTAGATGATAAAAAAGCTGGAGGGGTTATAAGTGCTAAAATTTCAAATTTTATCATAGGCGGTATGGGTTTAAATCTGAAATTTTCACCTCAAAATACAGCTTTATGCGATATAGAAATTTCGCTTAAAGATTTAGTGAGTGAGTTTTTGCAAAAAGTAGAAAAAAAATTTTTATGGAAGAATATTTTTAGCAAGTATATGTTAGAATTCGAAAAATCAAGAAAATTTAGCGTCCATCATGAAGGTAAAGTTTTTTCACTTGAAAATTCTTTTTTGTATGAAGATGGTTCAATTTTACTAGGTGATAAAAGGGTGTATAGTTTAAGATGAGCGAAATTATTACAATAGCAAACCAAAAAGGTGGAGTAGGAAAGACTACAACAGCAGTAAATTTAGCCGCTTCTTTAGCTGTGGCTGAGAAAAAAGTACTTTTGATTGATGTTGATCCGCAAGCTAATGCGACTACAGGACTTGGTTTTAATCGTAATAATTATGAGTATAATATTTACCATGTTTTTATAGGAAGAAAAAAGCTTTCAGATATTATTTTAAAAACAGAATTGCCACAACTTCATTTAGCTCCTTCAAATATAGGTCTTGTAGGTATAGAACAAGAGCTTGCTAAAGGTGAAAATAATGAGAAAAAAATGCTGCTTAAAAATCAAATTCAAGAAGTGATTGATGAGTATGATTTTATTATTATTGATTCTCCGCCTGCTCTTGGAAGTATTACTATAAATGCTTTTGCAGCAAGCGATAGTGTAATTATCCCTATACAGTGTGAATTTTATGCGCTTGAGGGTGTAGCTATGGTTTTAAATACAATTAAAATTATCAAAAAAACTATTAATTCTAAACTCAGGGTTCGTGGATTTTTACCGACAATGTATAGCTCTCAAAATAATCTTTCTAAAGATGTTGTAGATGATTTGAAACAAAATTTTAAAAAACAACTTTTTACTATTAATGGAAACGAAGATGACTTTATTGTGATCCCTCGCAATGTAAAACTTGCAGAAAGTCCAAGTTTTGGAAAGCCTATAATTCTTTATGATATTAAATCACCAGGTTCTGTTGCTTATCAAAATTTGGCGTATTCTATATTAGGATAATTATAATGGGGTTAAATAAAGATAAGGGTTTAAGTAGTTTAATCAGTGATATGGATACTGTTTATAGTAAAGAATTGGGTTTTGATAAAAATCAAAGCACTATGATAGAAATTGATCAAATTTCACCCAATCCATTTCAGCCAAGAAAGAATTTTGATCAAGAAGCTTTAGATGAGCTTGCTAATTCTATCAAAGAATTTGGACTTATTCAGCCTATTATTGTATTTAAAAAAAATAATAAATTTATTTTAATTGCTGGGGAACGTCGCTTAAGAGCAGTGAAAGCATTAGGAAAAAAAGAAATTCTAGCTTTTATTGCTGATATTGATGAGAATAAGCTTAGAGAATTGGCTCTTATTGAAAATATACAAAGAGAGAATTTAAACCCTATTGAGCTTGCTAATTCTTATAAGGATTTAATGCAAGTTCATAAAATTACTCAAGAGAATTTAGCAGAACTTATTCATAAGTCTCGTACTCAAATAACAAATACTTTAAGACTTCTGAATTTAGATATTAGAACTCAAGAGTTGATTGCTTCTGGAAAAATTTCTCAGGGTCATGCTAAAGTTTTGGTTGGTTTAGATCAAAAAGATGAAAAAATGTTGGTTGATAGCATAATAGGTCAAAAACTTAATGTTAGAGATACTGAAAAAATAGTTAAAAAAATAAAAAATAATGAAAGCTTACCTAATCAAGAATTTGAAGATGAAATAAAAAAATTAAAACAAATACTAAATCGCTTTGGATTTAACTGCAAAAATAAAAATAATGATTTTGTAATTCATTTAGAAAATATTGATAAAATTAAAAAATTAATCAAAATGCTTGAAAAGCTTTAACCAAAATCTTAGCTTTTTTATGGTAAAATAGTCCTTCGAAAATTCTAACCAAGGAGAATTATGTTTGAAGATATGCATCCTTCCATAATGCTTGCTACTATGGCTATTTTTTTAGCTATGATAGTTATTTTAAATAGTATGCTGTATAAGCCACTTTTAAAATTTATGGATGAAAGAAATGATTCTATAGAAAATGACGAGAATAAAGTAAAAGAAAATTCTCAAGAAGTTTTAGATGTGAATAATGAATTAGAAGCTATTCATATTAACACTAGAGAAGAAATTCAAAAAATTAAACAAGGTGCTATAGCTACTGCTAAAGAAGAAGCGGAGCAAATTCTTAGAAGCAAGAAAGAAGAATTAGAAAGAAAAATGGCCAGCTTTTATGCAGATTTAGCTATTCAAAAACAAGAATTACAAGAACATTTAAACATACATTTACCTGAGCTTAAGCAAGCTTTGCAAAATAACATAAAGAGAATTTAAGAGGAGAGAAATGAGTAAGTTATTCTTTATTATATTTTTGCTACCTTTGTATGCTTTTGGTGCATCAAATGTTAGTGGAGAATATGATATTATTCCAAGGACTATTAATTTTCTAATTTTTGTGGCTATATTGTATTATTTTGTTGCAACTCCATTTAAAAATTTTTACAAAAACCGTATTGTAAAAATTTCTTCTAAGCTTGATGAAATTCAAAAAAAACTTTTAGAAAGTAAAGCTAAGAAATTAGATACGATGAAAAAACTTGAAGAAGCTAAAGCAAATGCTGCTGCTGCTTTAGTTACAGCAAGAAAAGAAGCTGAAATTTTAGTTCAAAATATTAAGAAAGAGACTCAAGATGAGTTAGATTTACTTCAAAAACATTTTGAGGAACAAAAAGATTATGAATTTAGAAAAATGGAAAAAGAATTAGTATCAAATACTTTAAATGAAATTTTTTCTGATCCAAATATGACATTAAAACAGAGTGAAATAATAGAACTTATGATGAAGAAGGTATCTTAAATATGGAAAATATAATTGCAAGAAGATATGCAAAAGCGATAGCTTCAAGAACTGATATAAATGATTTTTATCAGAATTTGTGTATTTTAAATTTTGCTTTTGTTTTGCCAAAATTTAAAAATATTATAGAATCTAATGAGATTAAAAAAGAAAGAAAAATGGAATTTCTTGATTCTTTTTTTGATATTAAAAATTCTAGTTTTCAAAATTTTTTAAGACTTTTGATTGAAAATTCAAGATTAGAATGCATTCCTCAAATAGTTAAAGAACTTGAAAGACAAAAAGCTTTTAAAGAAAATATTTTTGTTGGTATTGTGTATTCTAAAGAAAAATTAAGTCAAGAAAATCTTAAAGATCTTGAAGTAAAACTTAACAAAAAATTTGATGCAAATATTAAATTAAACAATAAAATCAGTCAAGATGATAGTGTTAAAATAGAATTAGAAGAATTAGGTTATGAACTTTCTTTTTCTATGAAAGCTCTTCAAAATAAGCTAAACGAATATATATTGAAAATTATCTAAGGAGAAAAAGTAAATGAAATTTAAAGCTGATGAGATCAGTTCAATAATCAAAGAAAGAATTGAAAATTTTGATTTAAATCTTGAAATTGAAGAAACAGGAAAAATTATTTCTGTAGCTGATGGTGTTGCTAAGGTATATGGACTTAAGAATATTATGGCTGGAGAAATGGTAGAATTTGAAAATGGTGATAAAGGAATGGCCTTAAACCTTGAAGAGTCGAGTGTAGGTATTGTTATACTTGGAAAAGGAGAAGGTTTAAAAGAAGGTGCTTCTGTAAAAAGACTTAAGAAATTACTTAAAGTTCCAGTAGGTGAGGCTTTGATTGGCCGTGTTGTAAATGCTTTAGGTGAGCCAATTGATGCTAAAGGTGTGATCAATGCTAATGAATATCGTTTTGTTGAAGAAAAAGCAAAAGGTATTATGGCGAGAAAAAGTGTTCATGAGCCTTTACATACAGGAATTAAAGCTATTGATGCACTTGTGCCAATTGGTCGTGGTCAAAGAGAGCTTATCATAGGTGATAGACAAACAGGTAAAACTACTGTTGCTGTTGATACTATTATATCTCAAAGAGGTCAAGGGGTTATCTGTATATATGTTGCAATTGGTCAAAAGCAAAGTACAGTAGCACAAGTGGTTAAAAGACTAGAAGAACATGGTGCTATGGGATATACTATTGTTGTAAATGCTGGTGCTTCAGATCCTGCAGCTTTACAGTACTTAGCTCCATATACTGGTGTAACCATGGGCGAATTTTTTAGAGACAATGCAAAACATGCTTTAATTGTTTATGATGATTTGAGTAAGCACGCTGTAGCTTATCGCGAAATGTCTTTGATTTTGCGTCGTCCCCCAGGTCGTGAAGCTTATCCAGGCGATGTTTTTTATCTTCATTCAAGATTGCTTGAAAGAGCAAGCAAGCTAAATGATGAATTAGGTGCTGGTTCTTTGACGGCATTGCCGATAATTGAAACACAAGCAGGAGATGTTTCTGCTTATATTCCAACTAATGTTATTTCAATTACAGATGGACAAATTTTCTTAGAAACTGATTTATTTAACTCAGGAATTCGTCCTGCAATCAACGTTGGTTTATCGGTATCTCGTGTAGGTGGGGCTGCTCAAATTAAAGCTACAAAACAAGTTTCAGGTACATTAAGACTTGACCTTGCTCAATATAGAGAGCTCCAAGCTTTTGCACAATTTGCTAGTGATTTAGATGAGGCAAGTAGAAAACAACTTGAACGTGGACAAAGAATGGTTGAACTCTTAAAACAACCACCTTATTCTCCGCTTAGCGTTGAAAAACAAGTAGTTTTAATTTTTGCAGGAACCAAAGGTTTCTTAGATGATATTGCTGTTTCTAGAATTAAAGAATTTGAAGATGGAATTTATCCTTTTATTGAGGCAAAACATCCAGATATTTTTGAGCAAATTCGCTCTAAAAAAGCTTTAGATTCTGACTTGGAAGAAAAACTAGCTAAAGCAATTAATGAGTTTAAAGCAAATCATTTATAAGGTCTTTTATGTCTAATTTAAAAGAAATTAAAAGAAAAATTAAAAGTGTTCATAACACTCAAAAGACTACAAATGCTATGAAGCTAGTTTCTACTGCTAAGTTAAAAAAAGCAGAAGAAGCAGCTAAAAGATCAAAAATTTATGCACAAAAAATCGATGAAATTTTGAGTGAAATTTCATTTCAGATCAATAAAATTGTTCACAATGAAGATGATGTGCGTTTATCTTTGTTCCATAAAAAAGAACAAATTAAAACCGTAGATTTAATATTTATCACTGCAGATAAAGGTTTATGTGGTGGTTTTAATATTAAGACTTTAAAAACAGTAAGTGAAATGCTAAAAGAATATGAAGCAAAAAATATTAATATTCGTCTTAGAGCTATAGGTAAAACTGGGATTGAATATTTTAATTTTCAAAAAATAGAATTGTTAGAGAAATATTTCCATCTTAGTTCTAGTCCTGATTATGAGAAAGCATGTGAAGTAATTCATGCTGCTGTAGATGATTTTTTAAATGGAAATACAGATGAAGTGATTTTAGTTCATAATGGTTATAAAAATATGATTACCCAAGAACTTAAAATCAATCATCTTATTCCAGTTGAACCAAAGAGTATTGAACAGACTCATAATTCTCTTTTAGAGCTTGAACCGGAAGGAACTGAGCTTTTAGAAGATTTAATGAAAACATATTTTGAGTATAATATGTATTATGCGTTAATCGATTCTTTGGCAGCAGAGCATAGCGCAAGAATGCAAGCTATGGATAATGCAACTAATAACGCAAAAGCAAGAGTGAAACAACTAAATTTAGCTTATAACAAAGCAAGACAAGAATCCATTACTACTGAGCTTATAGAAATTATCAGTGGTGTTGAATCAATGAAATAGTAAATTTTAAGGAGAAGATAAATAATGCAAGGATTTATTTCACAGGTATTAGGTCCGGTTGTTGATGTAGATTTTAACGACTATTTACCTCAAATTAATGAAGCAATTGTTGTAAATTTTGAAAGCGAAGGAAAAAAACATAAACTTGTTTTAGAAGTAGCAGCTCATTTGGGAGATAATAGAGTTAGAACTATTGCTATGGATATGACAGATGGTTTGGTAAGGGGCTTAAAAGCTGAGGCTTTAGGTGCTCCTATTAGTGTTCCTGTTGGTGAGAAAGTTTTAGGAAGAATTTTCAATGTTACTGGAGATTTGATTGATGAAGGTGAAGAAATTCCTTTTGATAAAAAATGGGCAATTCATAGAGATCCGCCAGCTTTTGAAGATCAAAGCACAAAAAGTGAGATTTTTGAAACAGGAATTAAAGTTGTAGATTTGCTTGCTCCTTATGCAAAAGGTGGTAAAGTAGGTCTTTTTGGCGGTGCAGGTGTTGGCAAGACTGTTATTATTATGGAGCTTATTCACAATGTTGCATTTAAGCATAGTGGCTATTCTGTATTTGCAGGTGTGGGTGAGAGAACTCGTGAAGGAAATGACCTTTATAATGAAATGAAAGAAAGTAATGTTTTAGACAAAGTTGCTCTATGTTATGGACAAATGAATGAACCACCAGGGGCAAGAAATCGTATTGCTTTAACAGGTTTAACAATGGCTGAGTATTTTAGAGATGAAATGGGTCTTGATGTGCTTATGTTTATTGATAATATCTTTAGATTTTCACAATCAGGTTCTGAAATGTCAGCACTTTTAGGAAGAATTCCATCAGCTGTGGGTTATCAACCAACCTTAGCAAGTGAAATGGGTAAATTCCAAGAAAGAATTACTTCAACTAAAAAAGGCTCAATCACTTCAGTTCAAGCTGTTTACGTTCCAGCTGATGACTTAACCGACCCAGCTCCAGCAACTGTTTTTGCTCACTTAGATGCTACAACGGTTTTAAATAGAGCTATTGCTGAAAAGGGTATTTATCCTGCAGTTGACCCACTTGACTCAACTTCAAGAATGCTTGACCCAAATATCATTGGAGAAGAACATTATAAAGTTGCTCGTGGTGTTCAATCAGTGCTTCAAAAATACAAAGATTTACAAGATATCATCGCCATTTTAGGTATGGATGAGCTTAGCGAAGAGGATAAACTTGTAGTTGAAAGAGCAAGAAAGATTGAAAAATTCTTATCACAACCATTTTTCGTTGCAGAAGTTTTCACAGGTAGCCCAGGAAAATATATAAGCCTTGAAGATACAATAGCAGGATTTAAGGGAATTTTAGAAGGTAAATATGATCATTTACCAGAAAATGCTTTCTATATGGTTGGAAATATAGATGAAGCTATTGCAAAAGCGGATAAATTAAAAGGTTAATTTATGAACGATTTGATTAATTTCGAGATAGTTACGCCTTTGGGTGTAATCTATCAAGGAGAAGTAAAATCTGTTACTTTACCGGGTAGTGAAGGAGAATTTGGTGTGCTTAAAGGACATGCTGCTTTGGTTTCTTCTTTAAAATCTGGAGTAATTGATATTGAAAAAGCTGATTTAAATCATGAATTAATTGCTATTGATGCTGGGCATGCAAAGGTAGATGAAGATAAGATTTGCGTGCTAGCAAAGGGTGCGGTTTGGGTTTGCGGAAGTGATGAAAGTGAGATTGAAAAAAATCTTGCTCAAGCAAAAGATTTGATCAAATCTATGAGTTCTGATAATGCAGCTTTAGCAGCAACTTTTTCAAAACTTGATAATGCAAGGATGCATTAATGAATTTTGAAGCTATATTTCATTTTTTCAATAGTTCAAGTATTATTACTTATATAGTTTTATTATGGCTTTCTTTATATTTTATTTTAGCGTTTAGTATTTTGTTTGCTAGATTGACTTATTTGGCTACATGGAGAAATAAGGAAAAAGAAAGTTTAGAAACTTTGCTCTTGGGTGAGAAGGATTTAAGTCGTACTGATTCGATTTTAAGAAAATGCAATGATACAACTTCAAATCATTTAGAAATCTATAAAAATTTAGCAAGTCGTCGCGCTTCTGCTGGACTTACTTGGCTTAGTATTATTGCTTCAACTTCACCTTTTATAGGTCTTTTTGGGACAGTTATTTCTATACTTGAAACTTTTGGTGGGCTTGGAACTCAAAATTCTTTAAGTATCATAGCTCCTAAAATCAGCGAGGCTTTAGTTGCTACAGGTTGTGGTATTTTAGTGGCAATTCCTGCTTATACATTTCATCTTATCATTAAAAGAAAAGCTTTCGAACTTTTAAGCATTATTGATAGCGAGATTAAAGTTATAAGTTCGAGTAAATAAGGTTAAAAATGCCATTTGATGATGAAAAACCTGAACTTAATATCACGCCTTTAGTAGATATTATGCTTGTATTGCTTGCGATTTTAATGGTAACAGCTCCAAGCATTACTTATGAAGAAAAAATTAATCTTCCACAAGGTAGTCAAAAAAATACTAGCTCTCCAACTGTTAAGAGTTTAATTATTAATATTAATGCAAAAAAAGAAATTTTTTTAAATCAAGAAAAATACGATTTTATAAGTTTTGCTGACAATCTTGCTCAAAGAAAAGCACAATTTAATACCGAAGATCCGGTTTTTATACGCGCTGATAAAAGCTTAAAATATGACGATGTTATTTTAGTCTTAAGAAGTGTAAAAAATTTAGGATTTAATAAAGTTGCTTTACAGACTGAATAATCATGAAAAATTATGGTTTGAGTAATTTAAATTCGTTTTTACTTGCTTTAGTAATATATATCAGTATAGTAATTCTTGTTTTTTTTAGACTTGTAAGCGAGGTTGAACCTGCTATACAATATACCGATATAAAAGATAGTTTTGTAGATATTGAACTTGCTGAACCATCAAAACAAGTTATTACTCAAAGCAACACTCCTAAAGAAATACAAAAACCAACAGAGCAAATTGATATAGAAAAGCTTTTTGCTCAGACTACAAATAAAACAGTTAAAACTGAAGATATTGACCAAAAGGCAAGTAATTTTAATGAGCTTTTTGGAAATATTAAAGAAATACAAGAAGAAAAGACTACAAAAATTCAATCAAGTGCTAAATCAGGAATTTCTAGTGCTCCAAAACCTCAAGCTTCCGAACTTGTAAAACAACTTAATGATAGTTTACTTCAAGAAGAAAGTTCAACGCAAGGAGAAAACACAAAGGCGCAAAAGATTGGAATTTATGATGAATTTTTAGGGAAAGTTGTGCGTATTATCACTCAAAGATGGACTCAGTATTATCCAAATAGTGAAAAAATTTCTGTTAAGGTAAAAATTTTTATTGATGAAAATGGAAAATTTGGCTATACTTCAGTTGAAAAAAGTGGGAATCCTTTATATGATGCTAAAGTGGCTGAATTTTTAGAAAGTCAAAAAGGTAAATTTATTACTTATCCTCCGCAAAATAAAAATATAAGCATTACCATGAATTTAAGAGATGAAGCAAAAGTTAAAAATGATTAGGAGAAAAAAATGAAAAAAATTGTAGCAATTTTTTTAGTCTTTTTAGGAAGTCTTTGGGCAGAAGATCCAGTGATTGATGTTGTTAATTCTGGTGTAGTTTTACCAAAGATTATTGTTAAAGACAATTCAAATTTAAGTGATGAGAATTTAAAGAAAAGCTTTTATAATATCATTGTGAACGATTTGAAAGTAAGTTCAAACTTTGAAGTTGTTGCTAATGCAACTGAGACAAGTAATTATACTTTTGAATACGCTTTAAATAAAAATGGTAACACTTTGAGTTTAAATGTAAAAATAAAAGCTGGCGGTTCTGATAAGTCAGAGCAAACTTATACTTTAAATGGTTTAGAGCAATATCCATTTTTGGCACATAAAAGCGTCAAAGCTTCTGTAAATGCGTTAGGACTTGCACCTGTTGATTGGATGGATCATAAAATTTTGATCGCGAGAAATTCTAGCTCTAAGAAAAGTCAAATTATTATGGCTGATTATACTTTAACTTATCAAAAAGTTATTGTTGATGGTGGGCTTAATTTATTTCCAAAATGGGGAAATAAAGAACAAACTCTATTTTATTATACAGCTTATGATCATGATAAGCCAACTTTATACCGTTATGATTTAAATACCAATAAAGCTAGTAAAATTTTATCAAGCGGCGGTATGGTTGTAGCAAGTGATGTGAGTGTAGATGGAAGTAAACTACTTGTTACCATGGCTCCAAAAGATCAGCCTGATGTTTATTTATATGACTTAAATACCAAAAATCTAACACAATTAACTAATTATTCTGGTATTGATGTTAATGGAAATTTTATTGGCTCAGATGATAGTAAAGTGGTATTTGTAAGCGATCGTTTAGGATATCCTAATATTTTTATGCAAGATTTAAATAGCAATAGTGCTGAACAAGTTGTTTTTCATGGTAGAAACAATTCGGCTGTTTCGACTTATAAAGATTTTTTGGTTTACTCAAGTCGTGAACCAAATCAAGCAGGTGTTTTTAATATTTATTTGATGTCAATTAATAGTGATTATATTCGTCAACTTACAGCAAATGGAAAAAATTTATTTCCAAGATTTTCTAGTGACGGTGGAAGTATAGTATTTATTAAATATTTAGGTGCGCAAAGTGCTTTAGGTGTTATTCGTGTAAATGCAAATAAGACTTTTTATTTTCCTCTTAGGGTTGGAAAAATTCAATCAATTGATTGGTAAAAATTTCAATTTTAGGTTAAAATTAATTAAAAATTAGATATAATAGTAAGAATTTATTAACTTTGAAAGGTCATAAATGAAAAAAATTCTTTTTACTTCAATTGCAGCTCTTGCAGTTGTTATTAGTGGTTGTAGCACAAAAAGCACTAGCGTAAGCGGTGATAGTAGTGTTGATTCAAATCGTGGTTCAGGTGGAAGTGATGGTTGGGATATTGATTCAAAAATTTCTCAACTTAATGATACTTTAAATAAAGTATATTTTGATTTTGATAAATTCAACATTCGTCCTGATATGCAAAATGTTGTAAGCACGAATGCTAATATCTTTAACACTGAAGTAAGCGGTGTAAGTATTACTGTTGAAGGAAACTGCGATGAGTGGGGAACTGATGAATATAACCAAGCTCTAGGTTTAAAAAGAGCAAAAGCTGTAAAAGAAGCTTTAATCGCTAAAGGTGTAAATGCTGATAGAATTGCTGTTAAAAGCTATGGAGAAACAAATCCTGTGTGCACTGAAAAAACTAAAGCTTGTGATGCGCAAAACAGACGTGCTGAATTTAAATTATCAAGATAATTAATGAAAAAAATATTCACAGTAGCTCTTCTTGGAGCTACTTTACTTTATGCAGAAAGCTCAGCTTTTGGTGCAGGAGATATAACAAGCAATTCTTCTTATGGTTTAACTTCAAATGAAAAATTATTTAAAGAAAAGTTAGATAATTTAAATAATGAAAATATACAAACAAATGCTAGAATTAATGAAATTAACGAAAGAATCGAGGGTTTACAAAGCACTTTAGAAGGTATAAATTCTCAATATGCTAAATCAAATTCTAGATTAAGTCAAGTTGAAGAGAATAATCAAAATATTGAAAATAATTTTACTAGTGAAATTCAAAAATTAAAGGCTTATGTTGAAGAAAGTAGAAAAATTCAAGAAGCTAATAATAAGCAAGTAAAAAAAGTTTTAGCCGAACTTAGTTCTTTAGTAGATGCTATTAATGCAAATTATGTTTCTAAAAACGAATTAAATGATGCAAATTTAAGCGTTAAAACTATTACACCTAGTGTTGTTGTTTCAACTGCAGATTCAAATAGTACCATTGAAAACAATAATACTCAAAATACCCAGGATGATAAAGCAAAACAAATTGATGAATCTTGGAAAAAGAAAAAAAATAATGAAATTTTAGAATTAGCGATAAAAGATTTTGATAAAAATGCTTTTGAAGATTCCAAAGCAAAATTAAATTTTCTCATAACAAAGCAGTATAAACCTGCAAGAGCAAATTTTTGGTTAGGGGAGATCGAGTATAAACAAAAAAATTATAACAATGCTATTGTTTATTATAAAAAAAGTTCTTCTTTGAGTACAAAAGGGGATTATTTCCCAAAACTTTTATATCATACTGCCATTTCATTGGATAAAACAGGTGATACAAAAACAGCAAATGGTTTTTATAAAGCTTTAAAAACTAATTATCCAAATTCACCCGAAGCAAAAGCTTCACCTAATAGAAAATAAATTAAGGAGATAAAATGGCTATAGAAAAAAATAGCGTAGTTTCAATGTTTTATGAGTTAAAAGACGCAAATACAAATGAAGTTTTAGAATCAAATTTATACTCTCAACCTATTTCTTTTATTTTAGGCAAAGGTCAGATTTTAGAAAGCTTAGAAGAAGAAGTGATGAAGCTTGATTGCCCTAGCAATGCTGATGTGGTAATTCAAAAAGAAAAAGGTTTAGGCGAATACGATGAAAATGCAATTCAAACTTTGCCAAAAGAGCAATTTGCAGGTATTGATTTAAAGGTAGGTATGGAGCTTTTTGGCGAAGGTGAAAATGGTGAAACCGTTCGTGTAACTGTAAAAGAAATTGGCGAAAATGATGTCACAATTGATTATAATCATCCTTATGCAGGTCGTGATTTGCTTTTTTCTTTAAATATCGTAGATGCTAGAGCTGCGAGTGAAGATGAAATTCTTACAGGTATTATCGCAGGAAGTCATAGTTGTGGTTGTGGAAGCGGACATAAACACGATCATCATCACGGACACGGTGGCGGCGGTTGCTGTGGCGGCGGCGGTTGTGGTTGTGGTTGTCATTAATGAATACTGCATTTATATTTCCAGGTCAAGGCTCTCAAAGTCTTGGCATGGGAAAAGATTTTTATGAAAACTCTATAAAAGCCAAAGAACTCCTTCAAAACGCAAGTGATTTTTGTAAGATTGATTTTAAACATTTGCTTTTTGAAGAAAACGAAAAACTCAATCAAAGTGAATTTACTCAACCTGCCATCGTTTTAAATTCCTTAATGGCTTATAGTGTTTTGCTTGAAAAAAAATCTGATTTAAGTTCGAAATTTGCCTTAGGGCATTCTTTAGGTGAATTTTCAGCCTTAGCTGTTAATGGTGCTTTTGATTTTTTAGAGGCTCTTTCTTTGGTCAATAAAAGAGGGCTTTTTATGCAAGAAGATTGTGTAAAAGTTGAAGCGGGTATGATGGTTGTTTTAGGGCTTGGTGATGAAAGAGTTGAAGAGCTTTGCCAAAAAGCACAAAAAGAAAATAAGCAAATTTTCGCTGCAAATTATAACTGCGATGGACAAATCGTTGTAGCAGGTTTAAAACCTGATTTAGCAAGTTATGAAAGTGTATTTAAAGAAGCAGGAGCTAAAAGAGCTATGCTTTTAAATATGAGCGTGGCAAGTCATTGTCCTCTTTTGGAAAATGCTTCAGCTAAGCTTTGTGTGGAGCTTGAAAAGGTGTTAAAACCAAATTTTAAAGCCGTAATTTCTAACGCAAATGCCAAAATTTACACAAGCAAAGAAGAAGCCCTTGAGTTTTTAAAAGCACAACTTATCTCTCCTGTGCTTTATAAACAAAGCATTAAGGCATGTGAAAATGAAGTAGATTATTTCATAGAATTTGGCGCAAGTGTGCTTAAGGGTTTGAATAAAAAAATCACTTCAAAAGAAACTTATGCTTTAACAAATATGAATGATATTGATGAATTTTTAAAGGTTATATGATGAAAATAGCAATTTTAGGAGCCATGAGTGAAGAAATCACTCCTTTACTTGAAACACTTAAAGATTATACAAAAATAGAACACGCTAATAATACTTATTATTTTGCAAAGTATAAAAATCATGAACTTGTTTTAGCGTATTCTAAAATCGGCAAGGTAAATTCTACTCTTAGTGCTAGTGTGATGATAGAAAAATTTGGCGCACAAGCTTTGCTTTTTACAGGAGTTGCGGGTGCTTTTAATCCTGAACTTGAAATTGGCGATTTGCTTTACGCAACAAAATTAGCTCAATACGATCTTGATATTACCGCTTTTGGACATCCTTTAGGTTTTGTTCCAGGTAATGAAATTTTTATCAAAACCGATGAGAAATTAAACAATCTTGCTTTAGAAGTTGCTAAGGAATTAAATATCAAACTGCGTGCAGGCATTATTGCAACGGGAGATGAGTTTATTTGCGATGAAGCAAAAAAAGCAAAAATTAGAGAAATTTTCAATGCGGATGCTTGTGAAATGGAAGGCGCAAGTGTGGCTTTGGTTTGTGATGCTTTAAAGGTGCCTTGTTTTATCTTAAGAGCTATGAGTGATAAAGCAGGGGAAAAGGCTGAATTTGATTTTGATGAATTTGTGATCAATTCAGCTAAAATTTCAGCCAATTTTGTGCTTAAAATGTGCGAGAAGTTATGATAAATCTTAGCAAAAAACTCATACGCCAAGTTGCACAAGCTAATGCTAAATTTGGACTTATTAAAGATGGAGATAGGGTTCTTTTAGGGCTTAGTGGCGGGAAAGATTCTTTGGCTTTAGCCCATCTTTTAAATCGTATGCAAGCTCATGCTCCTTTTAAATTTGAACTTGAAGCGGTAACTTTGAGTTATGGCATGGGCGAGGATTATTCTCATCTTCATGCACATTGTGAAGAACACGGCATTAAACATAGCGTGCTTGATTCAAATATTTATGAAGTTTCAGGCGATACCATAAGAGAAAATTCAAGTTTTTGTAGTTATTTTTCGAGAATGCGTCGTGGAGCTTTATATACTTACGCTCTTGAAAAAGGTTTTAACAAGCTTGCTATAGCCCATCATTTAGATGATGCAGCAGAAAGCTTTTTTATGAATTTTATTCATAATGGAGCTTTAAGAACCTTAGCGCCTATTTATCAAAGCAAACGCGGTGTAATTGTGATACGCCCTTTGATTTTTGTGCGAGAAAGACAGCTTAGGGATAATGCTACACAAAATGAACTTAGCGTGATAGGAAATGAATTTTGTCCTGGTATGAAACTCAGCGAAAAAAATGTAAAATTCCCCCACGCTAGAGAAGAAGCTAAACAGCTTTTAGCAAATTTAGAAAAAGATCATCCTAAGCTTTTTACAAGTTTAAAAACCGCTTTTGCCAATTTACACACGGAGAGTTTTTGGCTTCAAAAGGCATAAAAGCATGAAAAAAGCTTTTGTTTTAGTGGATTATCAAAATGATTTTATTGATGGAAGTTTAGGTTTTGATAAGGCTTTAAAAATCAAAGAAAATATTCTTAAAGCCTTAAATCAAATCGATTTTAATAACACGCATTTGCTTTTAACCTATGATACGCATGATGAACATTATCTACAAAGTAAAGAAGGTTTAAATTTACCTGTAAAACATTGTATTAAAGAGAGTTTGGGTTGGCAAATGCCAAAGGAATTTGAACCTTTTTTACAAAAAGCTCATAAAATTTTTTATAAAAATACTTTTGGTAGCTTAGAACTAGCTAATTTCATACAAAAAAGCGATTATGAAGAACTTCATTTTGCAGGGCTTGTTTCTCATATTTGTGTGTTTTGTAATATCATTTTAGCTTTTGGCGCTAAGCCTAATGCAAGGATAATTTTACACCAAAATTTAAGTGCAAGTTTTGATGAAAATTTAGAAAAATCCGCTTTTGATATACTTAGGGCTTATGGTATTGAAATTGTTTAATGCAAGGCTTTATACTTCATACTCAAAAAGTTAAAGATGAGGATTTGATCGTTTATATTTTAAGTCCTAAAATGCTTATTAAGGCTTATCGTTTTTATGGACTTAGACATTCTAGTATTTTAAGCGGCTATAAAATCGACTTTGCTTTAGAAGAAAATCCTAGTTTTTTACCAAGACTTAAAGATGTATTGCATTTGGGATTTTTATGGATTATGCAAAGGGATAAAATGCTTATTTGGCAAGAATTTATCCGTCTTTTATATAGACACTTAAAAGATGTGGAAGAGCTTGATAGTTTTTATTTTGATTTACTTGATGAGTGTGTGAAAAGGTTTGAAAAACAAAATCCAAAGCGTGTTATTGTTGATGCTTATTTAAAAATTTTGGAATTTGAAGGAAGATTGCATAAAGATTTTTTTTGTTTTGCCTGTGATGAGAAAATTCAAAATTCCATTACATTACTAAGGGCTTTTTTACCTTCGCATTCTCAATGTGCTTTAGGATTTGAGTTTGAAGAGAAAAAACTAAAACAATTTTATAGCAGTAAAAATTGTGCGATTTTTGATGATGAAGAAATAGAAAATTTATATCATTTGATTAAGGAAGGTTTATGATATTAAGTAATGAAAAATGTGATTTTTTAGAATCTATAGCAAGTTTTTTAAGTCCTAAAGATGTGGAGCTTGTCTTTGTGGATAGTAAAGAAATGCAAGAAATTAACTTAGAGCAAAGAAAACAAGATAAAACCACTGATGTACTTTCTTTTCCGCTTGAAAATATCGATGAGAGTTTGCCTTTGGGTTCTGTTGTGATTAATGTGGATTTGGCAAAAGAAAAGGCTAAAGAGTTAGGGCATAGCTATGAAGAAGAAATAAGCTTGCTTTTTATCCACGCTATGCTTCATTTGTTAGGTTTTGATCATGAAAATGATAATGGAGAAATGAGAGAAAAAGAGAAAGAACTTATAGAGTATTTCAATTTGCCTAAAAGTTTGATTGTAAGGACTTTGGGATAACTCCACCCCAAAACGGAACAGATTTTGCTTATATTATTTTAATATATTTAGATTGAAGGCAGAAAAATCTAAATCAAGGAATTAATATGAGTATCTTTAGCATCAATGATAACTCAAACTATAATTCTATACTTTCACAAGCAAAAGCTAATAAAGAAAGTAAAGAAAATTCTAAAATAAGTTTTGC
>NZ_MJWQ01000015.1:0-5000 GCF_001762325.1 Campylobacter sp. BCW_6871
TTAACAAGTCCGCAATGAGCTACTTTCCCCCTGCCAGTAAGGCGTAGTATCATCACCCACGATGTGCTTAGCTTCTTGGTTCGGGATGGAGCAAGGCGTTTCCACATCTGTATAATCACGGACATTGTTATTTAAATATTCTTTGAAAGATTGAATTTAAGAATAAAACTTAATCTTTTATTCCTTTACTTTTTTCTTTATTCTCTTTCTTCTTTACTTATCTTTTATCTTTGATAAGTTTTTATATAGAATACTTAAAAAACAATGTTAAGAGCAAGTTCTAATACAAACTCTACTTGAAAGATTTCTATTAAACTCTAAATATTATCTATATTCAAAGTCTTCTAAAAACCTTAACAAGGAAGTGATGCTTTATTAAAGATAAGCCAAACGCTCTATTAGTACTGGTCAGCTAAAGGACTTTCATCCATTACACACCCAGCCTATCAAACTAGTAGTCTTCTAGAGAGCTTAGAGAAGATTCATCTTAGAGTTGGCTTCACGCTTAGATGCTTTCAGCGTTTATCCTTTCCAAACTTAGCTACGCTGCGATGCTCTTGGCAGAACAACAGCTACACCAGTGGTTTGTTCAACCCGGTCCTCTCGTACTAGGGTCAAATCTCTTCAATCTTCTTACGCCCACGGCAGATAGGGACCGAACTGTCTCACGACGTTCTGAACCCAGCTCGCGTACCGCTTTAAATGGCGAACAGCCATACCCTTGGGACCTGCTCCAGCCCCAGGATGCGATGAGCCGACATCGAGGTGCCAAACCTCCCCGTCGATGTGAGCTCTTGGGGGAGATCAGCCTGTTATCCCCGGGGTACCTTTTATCCTTTGAGCGATGGCCCTTCCACACAGAACCACCGGATCACTAAGACCGACTTTCGTCTCTGCTTGACTTGTATGTCTTGCAGTTAAGCTGGCTTATACCTTTATACTCTACGAACGATTTCCAACCGTTCTGAGCCAACCTTTGTAAGCCTCCGTTATTATTTGGGAGGCGACCGCCCCAGTCAAACTACCCACCAGACATTGTCCCACTTGAGGATAACTCAAGCTGGTTAGCTACCCAAATAAGAAAGAGTGGTATCTCAACAACGGCTCATATACAACTGGCGTCATATACTCAAAGCCTCCCACCTATCCTGCACATTCTTATCCAAGTAGCAGTGTCAAGCTGTAGTAAAGGTCCACGGGGTCTTTCCGTCTTGCCGCGGGTAGGAGGAATTTTCACCTCCACTACAATTTCACTGGATCCCTCTTTGAGACAGCTCCCATCTCGTTACGCCATTCATGCAGGTCGGTATTTAACCGACAAGGAATTTCGCTACCTTAGGACCGTTATAGTTACGGCCGCCGTTTACTCGGGCTTCGATCAAGAGCTTCGCTAATGCTAACCCCATCAATTAACCTTCGAGCACCGGGCAGGCGTCACACCCTATACATCCTCTTACGAGTTAGCAGAGTGCTGTGTTTTTGGTAAACAGTCGGGAGGGACTCTTTGTTGTAAGTTTCTTCGCTTTCGGAGTAAATCCTAGTACGAAGCTAACCACACCTTATACCGAAGATACGGTGCTATTTTGCAGAGTTCCTTAAAGAGAGTTCTTCCACGCGCCTTAGAATACTCATCCCACCCACCTGTGTCGGTTTACGGTACGGGCAACATTAGCTAAACTTAGAAACTTTTCTTGGCTCGACGGCATCAGGGGTTCTTCTATCCATCCGAAGACTTCAAAAAGCCTTTCAGTTCTCGGAGTGTTCTTATACGGATTTGCCTGTATAAGCTCCTACGACCTTAGACTAGCACTTCCATCCGCTAGCCCCCTTAGCCCTAAGCGTCCTTCCATCGCACACTAATGTTGGTATTGGAATATTAACCAATTTGCCATCGTCTACCCCTTTCGGACTCGACTTAGGACCCGACTAACCCTACGATGACGAGCATCGCGTAGGAAACCTTGGGTTTACGGCGTTAATGATTCTCACATTAATTATCGCTACTCATGCCTGCATGCTCACTTCTA
Source organism: Campylobacter sp. BCW_6871 (assembly GCF_001762325.1). Taxonomy (NCBI): domain Bacteria; kingdom Pseudomonadati; phylum Campylobacterota; class Epsilonproteobacteria; order Campylobacterales; family Campylobacteraceae; genus Campylobacter; species Campylobacter sp. BCW_6871. The sequence continues at coordinate 2,028 of NZ_MJWQ01000015.1, forward strand.
TTCGCTCCAGCACTCCTTACCGGTATACCTTCGACGCAAATAGAACGCTCTCCTACCACTTGCACACAACTTAAACTACTTAACTTTAGCCTAAGAATATTTTTATTGATTTTACTAAGTTTTATTTCTATCTTTACTCTATAAAAATCAGTAAAAATATAACTAAAACATATAACTTAGTTTCTCATATTCTAAACTTAAATAATCTAAGTTGTGTGCAAGTCTACAGCTTCGGTACTTACTTTAGCCCCGTTATATTTTCCGCGCAAAATCACTAGACCAGTGAGCTATTACGCTTTCTTTAAAGGATGGCTGCTTCTAAGCCAACCTCCTGGTTGTTTAAGTAACTTCACATCGTTTTCCACTTAAGTAAGATTTAGGGACCTTAGCTGGTAGTCTGGGTTGTTTCCCTCTTGACGACGGATTTTATCACTCGCCGCCTGACTGCTGTGATTACATATAAGGTATTCGGAGTTTGATAGGGTTTGGTACATTGGTGTATGCCCTAGCCCATTCAGTGCTCTACCCCCTTATATTACGACACAACGCTATACCTAAATATATTTCGGAGAGAACCAGCTATCACGAAGTTTGATTGGCCTTTCACCCCTATCCACAAGTCATCCCGGGGCTTTTCAACGCCTATGGGTTCAGTCCTCCACTAGTTCTTACACTAGCTTCAACTTGCTCATGGATAGATCACTTCGTTTCGGGTCTGCAGCATCTGACTAAGCGCCCTATTCAGACTCGCTTTCGCTACGGCTTCGCGTTTGCTTAACCTTGCCAGACACCACAACTCGCAGGCTCATTATGCAAAAGGCAGTCCATCACACTGTATTGCTACATAGTGCTCTGAATGATTGTAAGCAAATGGTTTCAGGTTCTATTTCACTCTGATCACCTCAGTTCTTTTCACCTTTCCCTCACGGTACTTGTGCACTATCGATCTGGTATTAGTATTTAGGGTTGGATCGTGGTCGACCCGGATTCAGACAGGATTCCTCGTGTCCCGCCCTACTCAGGATACTGCTAGCTAAGCTTTGTTTTTCGCATACGGGACTATCACCCTCTATGGCTATACTTTCCAGAATGTTCTGCTAAACTCAGCTCTTGCACATTGCAGTCCTACAACCCCCAGTGCAAGCACTGGGTTTGCCCTCTTGCGCTTTCGCTCGCCGCTACTGACGCAATCTCTATTGATTTCTTTTCCTGAGGGTACTAAGATGTTTCAATTCCCCTCGTTCGCTCCTATATAGGTAATGTATATCTCTATACATTGGGTTGCCCCATTCGGAAATCTACGGATCAAAGCTTCTTGACAGCTCCCCGTAGCTTATCGCAGTCTAGTACGTCCTTCATCGCCTTTACCAGTCAAGGCATCCACCATTCGCTCTTAGTAGCTTACCTTTTGATGTTCTTTTAGCAGATGAGCAAAGCTCATCCTAAAGAACCAAAGCTAAAGGCCTACCCCGCCAACCTAAAAGATATTAGGCTTAAAACGAAATAAACTAAACATTCATTAAAAAATTAACGTAGATAAAGCTTCAATTCTTAATCGCTAAAAAAACAATTTGCATAAAAGTTAGATATAACCTAACTTCTACCTTTTTTATTGATTCTAAAACGCATCACTTCCTTGTTAAAGTTTTTATGATAAGACTTCTTTATCTTAAGACGGAAAGCATTCAAACACTTAATATAAAACTAAATGATTTAGTCTTAACTAAGCTGTGAGTTTGAAACTTGTCTTTAATTTACAAATCTTAAATCTAATATTCTCTTTATTTTAAAGATAAAGATAATTAAAAGATATAAGTTAAACCAAAGAAAAGATAAATAGGTTTTATCCTTTAACAAGTCCTGTAAAATTGTTTTTATTAAAACTTGCTTGTGACTCTTAACAATGATAATTAAAAAGAACATTTAGGTTTAAAACCTAAAGGAAGTATATATTAATATAATCATTATAAATATAAATACATAATGTATATGCTATTTATATCTATTAAAGTATATTCTTTTATAGCTAAAGATAAAAATAAATCTAAGTATTTAGAGTTTATATTTTATCTACTTTATATACTTGCTTTAGATTTTAAAGCTTTTTTATTCAAATCTTTTTTATGGTGGGCCTAACAAGACTTGAACTTGTGACCTCACCCTTATCAGGGGTGCACTCTAACCAGCTGAGCTATAGGCCCTTAATAAATGGTGGAGAATAGCGGGATCGAACCGCTGACCTCCTGCGTGCAAAGCAGGCGCTCTCCCAGCTGAGCTAATTCCCCATAAACAATTAGCTTTATCATCAATCTTTGAAATCTAAACAAGAATCAATTGAGTTTATATATTGAAGTAATAGTTGTGAGACTTATTACTTTGTACTCTAGAAAGGAGGTGATCCAACCGCAGGTTCTCCTACGGTTACCTTGTTACGACTTCACCCCAGTCGCTGATTCCACTGTGGACGGTAACTAGTTTAGTATTCCGGCTTCGAGTGAAATCAACTCCCATGGTGTGACGGGCGGTGAGTACAAGACCCGGGAACGTATTCACCGTAGCATGGCTGATCTACGATTACTAGCGATTCCGGCTTCATGCTCTCGAGTTGCAGAGAACAATCCGAACTGGGACATATTTTATAGATTTGCTCCACCTCGCGGTATTGCGTCTCATTGTATATGCCATTGTAGCACGTGTGTCGCCCTGGGCATAAGGGCCATGATGACTTGACGTCGTCCACACCTTCCTCCTCCTTACGAAGGCAGTCTATTTAGAGTGCTCGGCCGAACCGTTAGCAACTAAATACGTGGGTTGCGCTCGTTGCGGGACTTAACCCAACATCTCACGACACGAGCTGACGACAGCCGTGCAGCACCTGTCTCTAAGTTCTAGCAAGCTAGCACCCTCATATCTCTATAAGGTTCTTAGGATATCAAGCCCAGGTAAGGTTCTTCGCGTATCTTCGAATTAAAC
>NZ_MJWQ01000016.1:0-549 GCF_001762325.1 Campylobacter sp. BCW_6871
TTCTAAATCTTCATCATTTTTATCATCTAGTTCATCTAAACTAGGCTCAGTATCCAAAGCTGTATGTTCTTGGCTTAAGTCTTCTTTTTCGCTTCCGCCATCTTCCAAAGTTAAATCTAAATCAGTTTGAATGTCTTCTTGATTCTGTTCTTTAGTTGTTTCTTGTTCTAAATTTTCATCTTCTAAATTTTGAGTTTCTAAAGTTTCGTTTGCATTATCATCTTGAGATTCGTTAAGCTCTTCTTGCATTTCTAATGTATTTGCTTTAGAATCGTTTAATAATTCTTGCTTTTTTATTTCTTCATTTTTGTCATCTTCTTTGATTTCTAAATCTTCATCATTTTTATCATCTAGTTCATCTAAACTAGGCTCAGTATCCAAAGCTGTATGTTCTTGGCTTAAGTCTTCTTTTTCGCTTCCGCCATCTTCCAAAGTTAAATCTAAATCAGTTTGAATGTCTTCTTGATTCTGTTCTTTAGTTGTTTCTTGTTCTAAATTTTCATCTTCTAAATTTTGAGTTTCTAAAGTTTCGTTTGCATTATCATCTTG
>NZ_MJWQ01000017.1:0-371 GCF_001762325.1 Campylobacter sp. BCW_6871
CCGGTAGAGCATCTCCCTTTTAAGGAGGGGGCCGTTGGTTCGAATCCAACACGGGACACCATTTTTATTGTTAGGGTTATGACCCTTTCGTCTAGTGGCCCAGGACAACACTCTCTCTGTGTGGAAACAGAGGTTCAAATCCTCTAGGGGTCGCCAATCATAGGTCGCTTAGCTCAGTTGGTAGAGCGCCACCCTTACAAGGTGGATGTCATAAGTTCGAGTCTTATAGTGACCACCATTTTATAAAATCATAAATAGGTTTTATAATCTCTACTTCTTTACTTTGGATGCAGCGGTAGTTCAGCTGGTTAGAATGCCGCCCTGTCACGGCGGAGGTCGCGGGTTCGAGCCCCGTCCGCTGCGCCATCTTG